>JAPLEO010000001.1 GCA_026391125.1 Bacteroidota bacterium | reverse complement strand
TAATCGGTTAAAGAAACTTTTCCTTTTGCATGCGTCATCATCTTAGTGGCTTTGCCCGGATGCTCCATGATGGGTGCATCAATGCTTCCCTTGGGCGTCATCATGTTGCCATACACTAAACCAACATAATATTTCTCCATCGTTCTGCCTTCAAACAAAACGGATAGTTCTTTGTGACTTTCTTCTGATTTGGCAAACACAATAATGCCACTGGTGTCCCTATCTAAACGATGTACGGTATAGATCTCACCTAACTTTTCTCTGAGAATATCTTTCAAAGAAATATCCTTACCCATACGGTCGGGGATACTCAATAAGCCAGATGGTTTATTGATGGCTATGAATTGTTCGTTTTCAAAAATGATGTCGAGTTGCATAGGATCTTCTATTCGAAATTGTCTACTTCGTTTTGTGCCAATTTTGTTTTACGAACAAATGATTTGTTCATGAACTTCAACAAACGCACTTCTTTTTCATTGAGGAAACGGAATTTACCGCGCTCTACATTTTTCTTAGTAAGGTTCGCAAACATCACACGATCCAATGCTTTCACATCGTATCCCAAATGTTCAAAGATGCGTCGTACAATACGATTACGACCACTATGAATTTCAATACCCACCACAGTTTTATCTTTTGCATCTGCATAAGCAACTGAATCGGCCGTGATCAATCCATCTTCTAGTGTAACCCCATTAACAATCGCTTCCATATCTTTTTTAGCAACAGGCTTGTCGAGTGTTACTTCGTAGATCTTTTTAACTTCATAAGAAGGATGCGTTAACTTTTGTGCTAACTCTCCATCATTGGTAAGAATTAAAACACCAGTTGTGTTTCTATCTAAACGTCCAACAGGATATACTCTTTCTGGAGTGGCTGACTTAACAATATCCATCACCGTTTTTCTTCCTTGTGGATCACTAGCTGTGGTGATGAAGTCTTTTGGTTTGTTGAGCAAAATATAAACTGAATTCTTTTGCAAAAAAACCTGTTTGTCTTTTACAACTACTTTATCTCTGCCAGAAACTTTATAGCCTGGTTCAAAAATTTTATCTCCATTCACCGTCACTTTTCCGGTCTTCACTAATTCTGCCGCTTCTCTTCTGCCACAAACACCAGAATGCGCGATATATTTATTGAGCGGCATTACTGTATCTGGAGAATTACTATCTACTTGCTCTTTGTCTTGTGCATCTTTATCTCTTAAAGCAGGTCTTCCATTAAATCCAGGTTTTCCACCGTCTTTATTAGGAACAAACCCTGCTTCTCGCATTGATTTTGGAGGGCGTGCACCGGCTCTTTTTGATTGAGGTGCATTCGGGTCTCTCGGAGCTGCTTCCTTTGGCTCTGGCTTTACAGGAGGGGCCGGCTTACCAATATTCTTGGAATTCTCCTTGCGCTCATGGTACTCAGCCTTATTGGCTCCAGGCGCTCTTTTTGGAAACTTGGTATTTGTTTTTTTAGGCTCTTCGGTGATAATGCCGAGTTTGGCATTTTTCTTTTTCAATCGCAATGCTTCTCCAGCTGCGCGGGCTTCTGCCTTAATTTTCTTCTTTGCCTGGCGGTATTCTTCCTTAATGGCACTGCCTCTTTTCTGTCCGAACTTGTCGAAATTGTCTGTTCTTTTTTGCATGTTTTATAGTTTGCTGTTTTTCAACAGGAGCTGCAAAGCTAAGCTTTTATATTTTAAGGCTATATTTACAGGCTTTTTAAACGATTGATATGAAAAAATTCTTCAAATTTTTGGGGTTCACCCTGTTGTTCCTATTCCTATTGATTTTAGGGTTCTTCACGTATTATTATATTACAACTTCTCGTCAGTCGATGAAGGATATGAACCTCCTAGGCAAGGAAGCCCCCATTCTAACCATTGATGGAATGGCATTTCGCGATCTGAACAAAAATGGTAAGCTCGATATTTATGAGGATTCCCGTGCAGATATCAATAAAAGAGTGGATGACCTTTTGAAACAAATGAACCTAGAAGAAAAAGCAGGCAGCATGTTCATTAATATGGCAGCGATGAATAGTACTGGCAAACTCAGTAATGTAATGTCACCCTCCAATCCTTTCTCACTATTGCTCGAATCAAATGTGGAAATAGTAGCCAGAAAAAAAATGACTCACGTCAATATTTTACAATCTCCTTCACCAGAAGCGATGATCATTTGGAATAATAATATTCAAAAGCTTGCAGAAAAAACGAGATTGGGAATACCAATGACTATTGCATCCGATCCTAGACATGGTGTGCCCAATGCACCGGGTGCAAGTATTTATACCCCCTTCTTTTCTAAATGGCCTTCCACACTTGGATTAGCTGCAACTGGTGACACTGATTTAACAAGGGCTTTTGGAGATATTGCTCGTCAGGAATATTTGGCCATGGGGATCAGATTAACCTTATCGCCAATGGCCGATCTGGCAACTGAACCTCGTTGGGCAAGGATCAATGGCACGTTTGGAGAAGATGCGGAACTGGCAGCTAAAATGACCAAAGCCTATATTCTAGGTTTTCAGGGAGATACTATTAATAACCAAAGTGTAGAATGTATGGTGAAACATTTTGCCGGCGGTGGTCCGCAGAAAGGCGGCATGGATGCACATTTTCCTCCAGGCAAACAAGCATATCCAGGAAACAATTTTGCCTATCATTTAATTCCTTTTGAGAAAGGCGCTTTTGCTGCACACGTGGCGCAAGTGATGCCTTATTATGGGGTACCAGTCGGACAAACAAAACAGGACGTTGGCTTCGGATACAACAAAGAGATCATCACTGGTTTGTTGAGAGAGAAATACCATTTTGAAGGAATCATTTGTACAGATTGGGGCTTGGTAACAGATGCCAAACTATTTGGATTAATGGTTAAACCCGCTGCTGCACATGGAGTTGAAAATTTAACGAAAGAAGAACGCATGCTGAAAATTTTGGATGCTGGTTGTGATATGTTTGGCGGTGAATCTTTGACAGAAGATCTTGTACAACTGGTGAAGTCAGGAAAGTTATCTGAAGATCGTATCAATCAATCAGTAAAAAGAATTCTCAAAGAAAAGTTTCGTTTGGGACTATTCGACAATCCTTTTTTGAAAGCAGAAAATGCATCAATTGTAAACAGCTCAAAATTTATCGAAAAGGGTTTAGAAGCACAAAGAAAATCATTGGTGTTATTGAAGAACGATCAGTCGATCCTGCCATTAAAACCTACTACGAAAATTTATTTGCAGGGGTTCAATAAAGAAGAATCAGCAGCTTATAAAAATTTGGTGACCGATGCAAAAAATGCTGATGTGATCATTTTAAAACTTAACACTCCATACGGACTCAAACCAGGAGAAGAAAAATTCTTAATGCAGAAAGTATTTCATCAGGGTCATTTAGATTTTGATGCTGATAAAAAAGCAGAGATCTTAAAATTGATAGAAACTAAGCCTACCATTACTGTTATGAACCTTGAAAGGCCTGCAGTGTTCTCAGAGATCAATGCAGCGAGTAAGGCGGTGATTGGCGATTTTAGTAGTCAGGATAATATCATTCTCGATTTGATCTTTGGGAAATTCAAACCAACGGGAAAACTTCCTTTTGAATTACCATCCTCTATGGGGGCAGTTGAAAAGCAAAAAGAAGACGTTCCTTATGATTCTGAAAATCCATTATATCATTTTGGATATGGACTAACTTATCAATAAACTAAAACAGGAATTAACCGAATTTATTTGTTAGCTGATTTATTGGCAAGCTGCCCGCATGCAGCATCAATATCTTTTCCCCTACTCTTACGCAATCTTGAGTTCACCCTATTTCTTTCGAGATAGTTCATGAATTCTGTAGTGGTATGCTCATCAGGTTTGGTAAATCTAAAAGCATCAGTAGGATTGTATTCGATGATATTGATCAGATCAGCCGGAACTTTTCTATAAATTTTCACTAACTCTTCCGCATCTTTCAAACTGTCGTTGAAATTTTTGAAGAGGATGTATTCGAAAGTAATTTCGTTCTGTGTTTGCTTATAAAAATGATTTAAAGCCTCGATCAATGTTTCAATATTATTGGTTTCATTGATAGGCATGATCTCATTACGCTTCTTATCAGTAGCTGCGTGTAATGATACTGCCAGTTTGAATCGCACTTTATCATCACCCAACTGTTTAATTTGTTTGGAAACACCAGCTGTTGAAACAGTGATTCTTTTCGGACTCATAAACAATCCATCTTCTGCAGAGATCCGATCAATTGCTTTTAATACATTATTATAATTCAATAATGGCTCACCCATTCCCATGAAGACGATATTGGTGAGTTTCTGCTGATGCACTTTTTCTGATTCTCTATTGATCAATACTACTTGATCATAGATTTCATCGTATGTCAAATTTCTTTTTCGATCGATGGTACCAGTAGCGCAGAATTTGCACGACAAACTGCAACCCACTTGTGAAGAAACGCAGGCTGTTTTTCTTTCTGCCGTAGGTATCAAAACACCTTCGATCATATGTCCGTCGAAAGTCTTGAAGCGAGATTTGATGGTGCCATCTTCACTAACTTGGGTGAGGTTCACTTTCAACGCAGGCAATGAAAATTCTTGTGCCAATTTAGTACGTAGGTCCTTACTCAAATTGGTCATATCATCAAAGCTATGGGCGTGTTTCTGCCATAGCCATTCGTGTACTTGTTTCACTCGGAACTTCTTCTCTCCGATGGTTTCAAAATAGCTTTCCAACTCACTCAAACTGAGGTGGCGTATATTTTTTAAAGATTCCTTCATGCTGCAAAGATACCTTTTGAGAAAGGAAGGGCAATTTTAATCCACAAATTTTAACTTGTGCCTTTAAAAACACAGTACTTTCAACTAAAGATTTAGACACATCGTATGAAAACCTGCTATATAATTGATACAGTTAGAACCCCAATTGGGCGTTATGGGGGCAAACTCAGTGATATTCGGCCCGACGATCTGCTGGCACACGTGATCCGGGTTTTGTTGAGTAGAAACCCCAATATTGATCCTTCTGCTATTGAAGATGTGATTGCGGGAGCTGCCAATCAGGCCGGGGAGGACAACCGAAATGTAGCTCGGATGGCTGCATTATTAGCGGGTTTACCTGTTTCTGTGGCTGGGAATACCGTCAACCGTTTGTGTGCATCAGGCTTGCAAGCGATCATGGATGCTTCTAGGGCCATCATGTGTAATGAGGGATTATTGTATATCGCTTCGGGGGTTGAGAGTATGACTAGGGCTCCTTTTGTAACAGCAAAATCTGCCTCAGCATGGAATCGGAAAATCGAAACTTTCGATACAACCATGGGCTGGCGTTTTGTAAATAAAGCCTTGGCAGATCAATACCATCCTTATACTATGGGCGAAACTGCAGAAAATGTGGCCAAGCAATGGAAGATCAGTAGGGAAGACCAGGATGCATTTGCACTCGCCTCTCAAGAAAAATATTTCGCGGCAAAAGAGGCCAATAAATGGGATGATGAATTGGCTGCTGTTGAGTTAATGACTGCTGATCGATTGATTACTTGGTTTAATGAGGATGAACATCCACGCCAAACTTCATTAGAAAAACTAGCAAAACTGCAACCAGCTTTCAGTAAAGAGGGTACCGTAACTGCAGGAAATGCATCTGGCATTAATGATGGAGCCGCTGCTATGTTGTTGGCAAGTGAGGAAGCGGTGAAGTTGTTTAATTTACAACCGATGGCTCGCATAGTTAGTATGGGTGTGGCTGGAGTTGATCCTGCAATTATGGGAATGGGTCCGGTGTTGGCCACTGAAAAAGCCCTGTTGCGAGCCGATCTTAAAATGCAGGATTTGGATTTGATAGAATTGAATGAAGCCTTCGCATCGCAAAGCATTGCCTGTATTGATGAATTGGAATTAGACCCCAATAAAGTGAATGTAAATGGGGGTGCTATTGCACTTGGTCATCCACTTGGTTGTAGTGGGGTTAGGATTTCTACTACTTTATTGCACGAAATGTATCGCACAAGAAAGCATTATGGATTAGCTACCATGTGTGTAGGCGTGGGACAGGGGGCAGCCATTATTTATGAAGGGTTATAAAGGTTTATGAATCATCAGGTTAGTAATGAAATAAATATTAATTTCAATTCACTTTAATACGAAGAACCAAAAAAGATTTGCCAAATGAAATGAGCTAGAATACATTTCAATCACACTGAAATGAATGTTTGCGAATTACATGTAACCAAATACAAACTACAGACACATGAAAAAAATCAGCTTTTTATTGATCGCGTTTATCGCCATCGGATTTACCGCAAAAGCACAAGACAGTTTAGCTCAGTATACTGGTAAATTTAATTTTCCTGAAGGAAGTATTGTTTCCTATGTAACAGTTACAGCTGAGGCGGGGAAATTGAGTTTTAGTTCTGATAAAGGAACGGGTACATTAGAAAGAGTTTCTCCTGATTCATTTGCAATTCCTGAATATCAAGGTACAGGTAAATACATACGCAATGCTGAAAACAAAGTTACCGGTGTAGTGATTGATGTAATGGGATACCACTTAGAAGGTGTAAAAGAAGTTCCTGCTATTGCATTGATCGAGCGTAAGTATTATTTAAAAAGCGAAAGAAAGCAATTCGTTATTCGATAAACTTTGCTGATCGCCACTGATCAGGTTTTTTAATACAACCGAATTTTCTAACAATTCCTTACTGCCAATAATTACGGCGTAAGGAATTTGTTTTTTATCGGCATACTTAAACTGTTTATCAAACTTACTATTCTCGTGAAATAGTTCTGCCGCAATACCCTTATCACGCAAGGATTGCATCAATGAATAAGCGACCTTACTTTCTGCATCTCCCAAATTAAAGAACAAGACTTTGGTGCCAGTTTGTACTTCCGCAGGAAAGAGTTGTAACTCTTCCATCACATCGTAAATTCTATCAACACCAAAAGAAATTCCTACACCAGGAATATTCGGCACATCAAAAGTTCCAGTAAGATCATCGTATCGTCCGCCGCCACCGATGCTACCCATTTGGGCATTGTTTGCTTTTACTTCAAATATGATTCCGGTATAATAATTAAGTCCGCGTGCCAATGTAAAATCTGCTTGCAAATGATTTGCTACAAAACTGTTTTGGTGATAATTCAACACCCATTCCAATTCTTCAATGCCTTTGTTGCCCGTTGCATTCTCACCAATTAATTTTTTGAGTGATGCGATTTTTTCATCGTTCGATCCATCAATCAACAAATAGTTTTCGATCGTATTGATTTGCGAATCAGACAAACCTCTACCACTTAATTCTTCTTTCACTTTATCTAATCCGATCTTATCTAATTTATCAATCGCTACAGTGATATCCACCATTTTATCAGCGCCGCCACAGATCTCAGCAAGTGCTGCTAAAATTTTTCGGTTATTCATTTTAATGGTTACATCAATGCCCAGTTGTTTAAAAACAGTGGCATATAAATTGGAAAGCTCTACTTCATTTAATAAGGAGTAACTACCCACCACATCAGCATCGCACTGATAGAACTCGCGGTAGCGGCCTTTTTGCGGACGATCGGCTCTCCAAACAGGTTGGATCTGATATCTTTTAAAGGGCATGGTTAGTTGCGCATGATTCATGGCAACATATCTTGCAAATGGAATCGTTAAATCATAACGAAGTGCCCGTTCAGTTAAGCTCTTTGAGTTTTTTCCGGATAGGATTTTTTCAAATTCGAGTTTAGCGGAATCCTGTTTCGCTGGATTGTCTAAACCGTTGTTCAAGATCTTAAAAATTAATTTGTCGCCCTCATCGCCATACTTACCCATCAGTGTATCGAGGTTTTCCATGGCAGGTGTTTCCAATGGTTGAAAGCCATAGCTCTCCATCACAGAACGGATAGTTTGAAAAATGTAATTTCTTTTTCTAACTACGCTTGCATTAAAATCTCTGGTACCCTGTGGTAAACTCGGTTTGCTCATATATCACTTCTAATTCGGCAAATATAAGTAAACTGAAAGATGCTAAGTGCCCCGGCTTGAAAGCCGGGGGTAACGTATTTTATAAGGAATTTGTAGCCCAGCCGATGGCTTGTCCATTTTTCATTTTTATCTCTTCACTCTTCACTTCTTTTACTAACGATTATTAGCTTTTTTATTGTTTTTTAGTTATGGAATTAATAAAATTTAGAATCTTAGTATAAATCGTAGTGATTAATTGGATTTGATGACTTTTTTTGGGTTATTCAATAGAATTATTAACTAAATTGCTCACCCTGTTCAACTGGATGTTACATGCAAGAGAGTTTTAGAGATAGACAGCAGAAAAGTTATACGTTAATGCGTATGTCTTATGATTTAGTGATGGCTGTATTAATATTGGGGATGGCTGTAGTGATGCTTTTTCCAGAAAAGTTGAAAATTGAGCAAATTATGGCGGTAGATAACACATTTAGGTATCTATTTGGCGGTATTTGTCTCTTGTATGGAGGGTTTAGATTGTATAGGGGAATAAAGCGGGACTATTAGTGATGAAGGAAAGGATAAAACATAGTTTTTTGATACTGGCGGTTTTGCTTTTCTTTGCGGCCTGTAAAGGCAAAGGGGAAGCTGTAGTTGAAGAACGTGATACTCCTAATTCAGGAACTATCCGGATCAGTGTCGACGAAAGTTTTAAGCCGGTGATGGAAGAGCAGATCAAAGTGCATCATTCTTCATTTCCGAATACCCATATAATAGTAAGTTACAAACCCGAAGTGGAGTGTTTGAAAGACTTACAAAATGATAGTACCAGAATGATCTTGATCGCTAGGGGATTATCAAAAAAAGAATCATCGATCTTTGAATCAAGTTTAGGTTACCGCCCACAGTTTGCCATTCTAGCATACGATGCAGTGGCAGTGATTGTGAATCAAAAATCAGCCGACAGTGTATTTACGATGAATGATCTCAAAGAGATCTTGAGTGGTAAAAGCAAAAGAATTGCAGTGATGGATGGGAAAAATGCAACTAGCACGGTAAGGTTTTTGAAAGACAGTATTTTAAAGGGGGGTGATTTTGGAGCCAATGTAGTTGCATCAAAAAATAGTGATGATGTGGTTGACATTGTATCTAAGAATGAAAATGTTGTTGGATTTGTAGGATTGAGTTGGGTAGGAGATAGCTATGATCCAAAACAACAGGAGAACTTGAAAAAAATTCGTCTAGCATTGGTTGAATGCGTGCGATGTGTAGAAAAGGGATTGTTTGCAAAACCATCTCAGGCTACCATATCCTATGCACAATATCCTTTGCCTAGACCAATGTATTATATTTTGAAAGAAAATTCAGCCGGATTAGGAACGGGCTTTATGAATTTTATGAGCCTTGAAAGGGGGCAATTAATTTTTAAAAGGGCATTACTAGTTCCAGCTAAAATGAATTTTAAAGTAAGATCAGGAAAAATTAAAGAGTCAGATTAAAGCAACAATTATAAAATTCGACCAATGAAGAAGATCGCTTCGATGATGTTAGTAACACTGTTTATAGTTCAGTGTGCAATGGCACAATCCGTTCAGGAGGGTGTTAAATTGTTACAGGCCGTATACAAAAACAACAGTGCTAAAGCTGTGCTACAGAAGGCTTATGATGCAAATCCTAAAGATCCACAAGCGATTTATTGGCTTGGTATGGCTTTAATTGCAAAGAATCGTGAGGTTTTAACCAAAGACGGTGTTAGTGCTGCTAGAGCTTTGTTTCAAAAGGCTTTGCAGGATGGTGTGAATGACCCATTGATTTGGGTTGGTCAGGGTACACTGGATATCCTTGATGGCAATAATTTGAATGCTGCAAAACAGAAGTTTGAGCAAGCAATCACTACTACTACAGAAACTAAAGGGAAAAATAAAGGAAAGCCAAGCGCAGCAATACTTAATGCAATTGGTATGGCAAACGCAATTGGTGGTTCTACCGTTGGTGATCCATTATATGCGATTGAAAAATTAAAGCAAGCCGCAACTATCGATCTTAATAACCCAGATATCTATTTCAATATGGGTGTTTGTTATTTGAAATTAGGTGGTGAGAATGGTGGTGAAGCTGTTAAAGCTTTCCAAGAAGCTGATCTTCGCGATACGAAGAGTGGTAGAGCAAAATGGCGTACTGGTAAGATCTATCAAAGTCAGAATAACAAAGAGTCTCTCGAACTTTTCTTTAACGGTGCCATTCAAGCTGAGCCTGCATTTCCACCTCCATATTTGGAATTGTTCAACTACTATGCAAATAGAGATGTGGCTAAAGCAAAAGGATATTTAGATGACTTCTTAAAGTATGCTGATAAAGATCCTTTGAATGATTTCTTCTATGCAGAATATTTGTTCAGAGCTGGTAAATATAGTGAGTCTTTAGCTAAAGCAAAAGAAATCGAAGCATCTGCTGGATTGGCTGCTGTACCTCGTTTGAGCTTATTATATGCATATAACTACGATCGTTTGGGCGACTCTGTTGCTGCTAGAGATAATGTGGTGAAATTCTTCAATGCAAAATTGGATATACAATCACCTGATTATGAATTGGCAGTGAAATTGTTATCTAAATTCCCAGGAAATGAAGCACAAACTGTTGGTTACTTAGAACAAGCTATTGGAAACGATACTTCTAAAGTAAATCAGTTGAACTATATGAATCAGGCTGCTGATATTTATGGTAAGGCTAAAATGTACAAAGAGCAGTTGTTCTGGATGAAAAAAGTGGTTGAGTTTAAAGGTGGTGTAATGGGCGAAGGCGATTATTATCGTTTAACCAGTGCCGCTTTAAATGCAAAAGATATTCCTCAGACAATTGAATTGGCAAAAAAATATATGGCTGCTTATCCTGATAAACCACAACCCTATAGCTTTTATAAAAAGGCGGCCATTGCTTCTGACCCAGATACTACAACCGGTAAAGGAGTGGAATATTTACAATATGTAGATTCAGTTTATGAAGCTATAAATAAAGAAAAATATAAAAAAGATATTTTCTTAAATGAATATTACATTATCCTCTTTTATATCAGCAAAACGAATAGCCTCAAGAAAAGCCCTGATTTTAAAGTGAAAAGCGATGGTATTAGAACTCCAATTGTTGATCAGTTCATAGACTTATGCCAAAAAGGATTAGCCGTTACTGATAGTATGTTACAAAAATATCCAGACCCCGCAGACGACAATAACAAGTTTGCAGTAGGGGTCAAAACGGAACTTCAAAAAAATATTGACTACTATACAAAACCCAAAGGTAAATAGCAATGAAAAGAGACTTAAATAGCAATATTTCTGTCCTATTCAATAGAATTATAAAAGAAATGCTCCCCTATTTTGGGGAGTTTTTCTTTTATATCTAATACAGGCTTATTTTTGCATGAATTTAAATGCTTCTCATGAGTTGGATTTCTTTTTTATTAGATGTTAATGAATCAAATTCTGCAGCAAATTACCTCCCTATCGGGATCCAATTGATCTTCGCAGCTGGCTTTGTAGCCTTCATGATTGGACTTTCAGCTTGGGTTGGACCTAAGCGCAAAACTGCAGACAAATTAGAAAACTTTACAAGTGGAATCGAAACCCACGG
Organism: Bacteroidota bacterium; assembly: GCA_026391125.1. Classification (GTDB taxonomy): domain Bacteria; phylum Bacteroidota; class Bacteroidia; order Chitinophagales; family Chitinophagaceae; genus Sediminibacterium. Next base: position 53,212 of record JAPLEO010000001.1, on the reverse strand, counting down.
AAATGCTCGCCAACCAATGGCTATCAAGTATTTTCTGGTGGCGATCCTTTTTGTGCTGTTTGACGTTGAAGTGATTTTCTTTTATCCATATGCGGTAAACTTTAGAGAACTGGGATGGGCTGGATTCAGTGCATTGCTCATGTTCGTTGGCTTTTTTCTAGTAGGGTTTATCTATATCATCAAGAAAGGAGCTTTAAAGTGGGAAGACTAGGGTGATGCCCTTTTGATTTTTGAATTTTTAATTTTGAATTATTTATGTCACGTCCAGTACGATTTAATATTCATCCAACAGAAACCAAAATTGCAACTGCTGTTTCTATGGCAGAAGCACCGGAAGGCTATGCTGGAGAAGGCTTTTTCTCTGCTCGCTTGAGCGATGTGGTTGGATTAGCAAGGAAAAATTCATTATGGCCTTTGCCATTCGCAACCTCATGTTGTGGGATCGAGTTTATGGCAACGATGGCATCGCACTACGATCTAGCACGTTTTGGTGCTGAAAGGGTTGGTTTCTCTCCCCGTCAGTGCGATCTGTTGATGGTAATGGGAACCATTTCTAAGAAAATGGGACCAGTTGTTCGTCAGGTATACCTTCAAATGGCCGAACCTCGTTGGGTAATTGCCATGGGTGCTTGCGCCAGCAGCGGTGGTATTTTTGATACATATAGTGTACTACAAGGCATTGACCAAGTAATTCCAGTTGACGTATATATTCCTGGCTGCCCTCCACGTCCGGAAGCAGTCCTCGACGGTTTTATGAAAGTGCAAGAACTAGTTGGGCAGGAAAGTATCAGAAGAAGAAATAGCGATCAATACAAAGCGTTGATGAATAGTTACGGAATAGAATAATAAAAACGAAATGGTATTAACACAAGAACATATTCAACAAAGACTAACTGAAAAATTTGGAGACCTTGTTTCCAATTTTGAATCGCCTTATGGCATGCTCAGTTTTGAAGCACCAAAGGATCAGAACCTGAAAGTGTTACAATTTTTATTCGACGAGGCAGATCTGAATTTTCAATTTATGACAGATCTTACTGCTGTGAATTATCCAGATAAACCTGGTCGCGAATTAGCAGTGGTGTATCACTTACACAATTTGAGAGACAATGTTAGAATTCGCTTTACCGTGTATTCAGACATCAATACTCCAGATGTATTTACTGCTAGCAAATTATTCTCTGCAGCCAATTGGATGGAAAGAGAAACCTACGATTTTTTTGGAGTGAACTTTGTTGGTCACGAAAACCTGAAACGTATATTGAACGTAGACGAAATGGATTATTTCCCTTTAAGAAAAGAATATCCTTTAGAAGAAAGAACACGTATCGATAAAGACGATCAGATGTTTGGTAGAGGTTAATAGAAAGCTGATTAATTAAAATAAATAAGCCCCTAGGGGTTTGGATATGACAGAACATCATCAACACCATATTAAATTACCTGAAGGTTCCATTGAGAAACAGACCACTACATTGAACGTTGGTCCAACCCACCCTGCTACACACGGTGTGTTTCAAAATATCATGGAATTAGATGGTGAGCAAATTGTTTCTACAGAACAAACAGTGGGTTATATCCACCGTGCATTTGAGAAACTGGCTGAGCGCAGACCACTGTATCAAATTACTACGATTACAGATCGCTTGAATTATTGCAGTAGTCCTTTGAATAATATGGGCTGGCATTTGACCTGCGAAAAATTATTAGGAGTTCAAACGCCTAAACGTGTTGACTATCTGCGTATCATCATTATGGAATTATCAAGGATCTCTGATCACTTGATCTGTAATTCTATCATGGGTGTAGATACCGGTGCTTATACTGGGTTCATGTACATCATGCAATACCGCGAATTAATTTATGAAATATATGAAGAAATATGTGGGTCCCGTCTTACTACTAATATTGGGCGTATTGGCGGCTTTGAAAGGAATTTCACAAATACAGCGTTTACGAAACTCGAGAAATTCTTAAAAGAATATCCTGCTGCATTGCGTGAATTAGAAAACCTATTTACACGTAACAGAATTTTCATGGAACGTACTATTGGTACGGGTCCGATCAGTGCTGAACGCGCTTTGAATTATGGCTTTACTGGTCCGAATTTACGCGCCGCTGGTGTTGATTATGATGTGCGAGTTCATAGTCCGTATAGCAGTTACGAAGATTTTGATTTTAAAGTTCCAGTTGGAAAAACTGGTGATAGTTACGATCGTTTCTTAGTACGTAACGAAGAAATGTGGCAGAGCTTGAGCATTCTTAACCAAGCCTATAAAAAAGTACAAGAATTCAAAGGTGCAGAAGCAGAAGTGTTTCATGCAGATGTTCCTGAATATTACCTGCCTGTTAAAGAAGACGTTTATACAAAAATGGAATCGCTCATCTGGCATTTCAAAATTGTAATGGGAGAGATTGATATGCCTAAAGGCGAAGTGTATCATTCTATTGAAGCTGGTAATGGTGAGTTAGGATTTTATTTAGTAAGCGATGGCGGAAGAACACCATTTCGTTTGCACTTCCGTAGACCATCCTTTATTTATTATCAAGCATATCCTGAATTAGTTGTTGGTGGTATGTTGAGCGATGCGATTGTAGTAATGAGTAGTTTGAATTTGATCGCAGGTGAGTTGGATGCGTAGAAACAGAATTGATTTATTGAAAATGATTGATTGATATGGTACAATTTTCAGAAGAAAAACTAGCAAAGGTTAAAGAGATCATCGCTCGCTATCCAGACGGAAAGCAGAAGAGTGCACTCTTGCCTTTATTGCATTTAGCGCAAGACAATTTTGGTGGATGGTTAAGCGCTGAAACAATGGATTATGTGGCATCACTCTTACAGATCGAGCCTATCGAAGTGTATGAAGTGGCTACTTTCTATAGCATGTATAATACTAAGCCAGTAGGAAAATATGTGTTTGAAGTTTGTCAGACTGGTCCATGTATGTTAAATGGTAGTGATAATATCATCGCCTATATCAGTCAAACACTAGGGATCAAAGCTGGTGAAACAACTGCTGATGGTTTGTTTACTTTAAAAACCGCCGAGTGCCTTGGTGCTTGTGGTTATGCACCGATGATGCAGTTGGGTAAACATTATCGTGAGCATTTAACAAAAGAAAAAGTGGACGCAATTATTGCAGAATGCAGAGCCGCTGCAGCTGCCAATAATTAGTAGAAAATATTTAAATCAACGAATGGCGAAAGCCACGCAATTGAATACAATGGGAAGAAAATTATTATTAGAAAAAGCACACGTGGAAGGAATTCGTTATTTCGATGTGTATCGCCGTGAAGGTGGATATCGCAGCGTTGAGAAGGCCCTGAAAACCATGACTCAGGAAGAGATCGTGGAAGAAGTGAAGAAGAGTGGTCTTCGTGGTAGAGGTGGCGCTGGATTCCCTGCAGGTATGAAATGGAGCTTTATTGCAAAACCAGAAGGCGTTCCACGTCACTTGGTTTGTAATGCAGATGAAAGTGAGCCTGGAACTTTCAAGGATCGTTACTTGATGGAATTTATTCCACACTTATTAATTGAAGGATTGATCGTTGCTTCTTATGCTTTAGGAAGTCATGCTACTTATATCTATATCCGCGGTGAATATGCTTGGATCCCAGACATTTTGGAACAAGCCATTGCCGAAGCAAAAGCAAATGGATTTTTAGGAAAAAATATATTAGGTACTGGATTCGATTGCGAGATCTATGTACAACGTGGCGCAGGTGCCTATATCTGTGGTGAAGAAACTGCACTCATTGAATCATTAGAAGGTAAGCGTGGTAATCCACGTATCAAACCTCCCTTCCCTGCGATCAAAGGTGCTTGGGGCAGACCAACAGTGGTAAACAACGTAGAAACCTTAGCAGCTGTAGTTCCCATCATTAATGAGGGTGGAGAAGAGTATGCGAAAATTGGAGTTGGTAAATCAACTGGAACAAAATTAATTTCTGCATGTGGTAATATCAATAAACCTGGCGTTTACGAAATTGATATGACCATCTCTGTAGAAGAATTTATTTATAGCGACGAATATTGTGGTGGTATCGCAAACGGAAAAAGGTTAAAAGCCTGTATCCCTGGCGGATCATCTGTACCAATTCTTCCAGCAAATCTTTTATTGAAAACTGCAAAAGGCGAAACCCGTTACATGAACTATGAAAGTTTGAGTGATGGTGGATTTGCAACAGGTTCGATGATGGGTTCTGGTGGATTCATTGTGTTAGATGAAGACCAGTGTGTGGTAAGAAATACGTATTCATTAGCCAGATTCTATCGCCACGAAAGTTGCGGTCAGTGTTCTCCTTGTAGAGAAGGGACTGGTTGGATGGAAAAATTATTATTGCGTTTAGAAAAAGGCGAAGGAAAAATAAGTGATATCGATTTGCTATGGGATATCCAAAGCAAGATTGAAGGAAATACGATCTGTCCGTTAGGTGACGCTGCAGCATGGCCAGTGGCTGCTGCAATTCGCCATTTTAGAGATGAGTTTGAATGGCATGTTACCCATGCTGCTGAAGCTCAAACAAGGAATTATGGGTTGGCGCATTATGCGGATCCAATTCATGTGCCTGTATAGGAAATAAATAAAAAATAATTAGTCAACAGTTTAGTTTTGACTTTTGAATTTTGACTTTTGAATTTTGAATTATGTCAGAGACACCATTATTTAAAGTTACCATCGATAATATCACCATCGAAGTGCCGGCTGGGACTACCATCCTGAATGCTGCACGTAAAATAGGTGGCGATGTTGCTCCTCCTGCTATGTGTTATTATAGCAAATTAGAAGGAAGCGGTGGTAAATGCCGTACTTGTTTAGTGGAAGTGAGCAAGGGTTCTGAAAAAGATCCTCGACCAATGCCAAAGTTGGTAGCTAGTTGCAGAACAACTGTGATGGATGGAATGGAAGTAAAAAATATTACTAGTCCGAAAGTAGTAGACGCAAGAGCAAGTATTGTTGAATTTTTATTATTGAATCATCCTTTAGATTGTCCGATCTGTGATCAAGCAGGCGAATGTCATTTGCAAGACCTAAGCTACGAACATGGTAAAGATGGTACGCGCTATGAGTTTCAACGCAGAACATTTAAAAAGCACGATCTAGGAAAATATATTCAATTACACATGACACGTTGCATACTATGCTACCGTTGTGTATTTGCTGCAGATCAACTCTCTAATAAACGTGTTCATGGTATTTTAGATCGCGGAGATCATTCAGAGATCGCCACATTTATTGAGAAGAATTTAGATAACGATTTTATTGGAAACGTGATTGATGTTTGTCCGGTTGGCGCACTCACCGATAAAACATTCCGATTCAAGAATCGTGTATGGTTCTTAAAACCGATGGATGCTCATAGAGATTGTCCAACTTGTAGCGGTAAAGTAACTTTATGGAATAGAGGAGAAGAAGTATTCAGAGTTACAGCACGTAAAGATGAGTGGGGTGAGGTTGAAGAGTGGATCTGTAACGACTGCAGGTTTGAAAAGAAACACGCTAGCGATTGGGTGATTGAAGGACCAAGAATGATCGACCGTCATTCTGTAATTGCACAGGGACACTATGCAGGAAATGTTGGACAAACAATACCAAATGAAACGATCAATAAGGTACTTCATGGAAGATCACCTAGACTATTGATGGACATTCATTCGGTGAGTGAAGTGAATCAGCCCAATATTGATTTGAGTTCGATCCAAGGGCCAGCTCATTCCAACAATTTTAATTCTAACAAAGACTAATTGATAATAGATCATGACACTACTTTCTTTAGATATGCTGTTGGTACTCGAAAAACTGATCTTGATCATCATCATCGTTTTTGCGAGTCTTGGTATTGCGCTCTACACCACTTTTGCTGAACGTAAAGTGGCTGCTATTTTGCAAGATCGTCCAGGTCCTGAAAGAGCTGGTCCGTTTGGTTTATTTCAACCTTTGGCCGATGGATTAAAATTGATCATGAAAGAAGAGATCATTCCTAGCTCTTCTAATAAAGCATTGTTCATATTAGGACCAGGCTTAGCAATGACCGCTGCTTTAATGACCTGTGCTGTGATCCCTTGGGGAAGCACCGTACATTTATTTGGTAGAGAAATTGATTTGCAAATTGCAGATATCAATATTGGAATCTTATATGTTTTTGGAGTTGTGAGTTTGGGTGTATATGGAATTATGATCGGAGGTTGGGCTTCGAATAATAAATTTTCTTTGATGGCTGCATTGCGCGGTGCATCACAAGCTATCAGTTATGAACTAGCAATGGGCATTGCGTTGATCGCTTTATTAATGACCACTAATACGTTAAGCTTAAGAGAGATCGTAAATCAACAAATGGCTCCTGGTCATTTGTGGAATATCGCGTATCAACCTTTGGGTTTCTTGTTATTCTTTATTTGTGCCATGGCAGAGTGTAATAGAACACCATTCGATTTGCCAGAAGCAGAGAACGAATTAAACTTTGGATACCACCAAGAGTATTCATCTATGAAATTAGGATTCTATTTATTTTCTGAATATATCAACATGATCATGAGTAGTGCGATCATGGCTTCGCTTTATTTTGGTGGATTTGATATTCCTTTCTTCGATGAAAAAATATTACCACAAAATATGGCAGCACTAGTGGGTGTTGGTGCATTGCTGATTAAAATTGTGATTTTCATTTTCATATTCATGTGGATTCGTTGGACTATCCCGCGCTTCCGTTATGATCAGTTGATGAATTTAGGATGGAAAAGTTTGATCCCATTGGCATTGGCAAATATGCTGGCAACTGGTGCATGGATCTTATATCACGGGTAGAATAAAAAATATTTTTGCAAGCAAAGAGATTAATTACATGGAGGCATTAACTAATAGAGTACAAGAAGTAAGTCGCAAGCCGATGACATTCATCGAACGCTTGTACATACCCAATATTTTAAAGGGTATGGCTATTACTTTCAGTCATATGTTCAAGAAGCAACCTACGATCCGTTATCCAGAAAAGAAGCGTGAGTTTAGTCCGGTTTTCCGTGGCGTACACGTTTTGAATCGTGATGAAGAAGGTCGTGAGCGTTGCACAGCGTGTGGACTTTGCGCGGTAGCTTGTCCGGCTGAAGCAATTACTATGGAAGGCGCCGAGCGTTTACCTGGGGAAGAGAATTTGTATCGTGAAGAAAAATATGCAGCAAAATATGAGATCAATATGCTGCGTTGTATTTTCTGTGGACTTTGTGAAGAAGCATGTCCGAAAGAAGCGATCTTTTTGAGTGAAACATTTGCACCTGCTAACTATAATCGTACAGGATTTATTTATGGAAAGAATGAATTGGTCATTCCAAATCCATTAACAGATCCAGAAGGATTTGCAAAAGCAAAGGGTCCAGCAAGGAGCAATTAATAAATTACAATTACTGGTTGATACAAAAGGTCAACTACTAATTAAAGCAACAATGAGTACTACAGAAATATTATTCTTTTTTTTAAGTGCGTTGGCCATTTTTAGTGCCATCATGGTATTGATCAGCAAGAATCCCATATACAGTGTATTGTGGTTGGTTGTTACCTTCTTTGCCATTTCAGGGCACTACATTTTATTGAATGCGCAGTTCTTGGCCATCGTAAATATTATCGTGTATGCAGGAGCCATCATGGTATTGTTCTTGTTTGTAGTCATGTTGATGAACTTAAATCAACAGAACGAACCACAAAAAGGATTATGGATGAAAGTGGCTGGTGTTGTCTCTGGAGGTTGTTTCTTAATGGTGTTTGTTTCTTTAGTCAGACAAGCAGTTGATTTGAGAACAAAAGTTGCTATGACAACTGGGGGCGATATTGGATTGATCAAGAATTTAGGAAGAGTACTATTTAATGATTATGTAGTGCCATTTGAAATTACTAGTGTTTTGTTTTTGAGCGCCATGGTTGGTGCAATCGTAATGGGTAAAAAAGATTAATAAAGAACAAATTAGGTTATGCCAATACAATATTATATCTATCTCTGTTTAGTTTTATTTAGCATCGGAATCATTGGTGCTCTAACACGCCGCAATGTGATCATTGTGTTTATGTGTATTGAGTTAATGTTCAATGCGGTGAATTTGTTGCTAGTAGCATTTTCAAAAATGCACTTGGCTGCAGCATCCGTTTCTGATAAAGCGTCAACAGTAGGTTCAGACGGACAATTATTTGTATTCTTCATTATGGTGGTGGCTGCTGCGGAGGTGAGTGTGGGATTGGCCATTATTGTGATGTTGTTTAGAAATACGCATTCGGTTGATATTAACTTTTTGAACAGATTGAAAAATTAAAATACTGTTTCCTTAGCGTGCTTGCATGCTAGAGGGTACAGGCTTTCAGTATTATGAGTAAACTTGTTTATTTAATTCCGCTATTTCCCCTGCTGGGTTTTCTGATCAATGGATTGGGAAGGAAATCGTTGTCGAAATCTTTGATCGGCATCATTGGCAGTGGCGCAATTCTTGCATCTTTTGTTGTAAGCGTGTTGGTGTTTTTTGATGTAAAAGCTAACGGAGCTTCGGTGATTACCCTCTTTAACTTTATATCGGTAAAGAGTTTGGTGATTCCTTTTGCTTTTCAGGTTGACCAACTTTCTGCACTTTTCCTGTTGATCATTACTGGTATCGGCTTCTTGATACACCTTTATTCAACGGCATATATGCATGAGGAAGAACCTCAGCATTTTGGACGTTATTTCGCCTACCTCAATTTATTCGTATTCTCCATGCTGTTGTTGGTATTAGGTGCGAACTATGTGATCATGTTCATTGGTTGGGAAGGTGTTGGCTTGTGTTCATATTTGTTGATTGGATTCTGGTTCAAGAATAATGATTACAACTACGCTGCTAAGAAAGCATTTGTGATGAACAGGATTGGAGACCTTGGATTTTTATTAGCTGTATTCTGGTTGATCTTTAAATTAGGTACTGCAACATATTCTGATGTGTTTGCACAAGTAGGAAATTTATCTGCATTCGATATTTCTGCGATCACCCTTTTGTTATTTATTGGTGCCATGGGTAAGAGCGCGCAGATTCCTTTATACACTTGGTTGCCAGATGCGATGGCGGGTCCAACTCCAGTGTCTGCATTGATCCATGCTGCAACCATGGTAACTGCTGGTATCTACATGATTGCTCGTAGTAACATTCTTTATACAATGGCCCCAAGCACTCAAACGGTTGTTGCTATTGTAGGATTGGCTACTGCTATTTTTGCTGCTACAATTGCGATCAAGCAAAACGACATTAAAAAAGTATTGGCTTACTCAACTGTGAGTCAGTTAGGATATATGTTTTTAGGCTTAGGTGTTGGTGCTTATACTGGAGCGGTGTTCCATGTGATGACACATGCATTCTTTAAAGCTTTATTATTCTTAGGAGCGGGTTCTGTGATTCATGCGATGCACCACGAGCAAGACATTCGTAAAATGGGTGGTTTGAAAAAGTTCATGCCCATCACACATATCACTTTCCTATTAGCTTGTTTGGCAATCGCTGGTATTCCTCCATTCTCTGGGTTCTTTTCAAAAGATGAAATTTTAATGGCAGCACTTGCAAAAAATCCAATCTATTATTATGTAGGATTGGGTGGAGCATTAATGACTGCATTTTATATGTTCCGATTATACACGCTAACCTTCTTAGGTGGCTTTAGAGGAACGCATGAACAAGAACATCATTTGCATGAAAGTCCTTCTGCAATGACCATCCCATTGATCGTGTTGGCGATATTATCAGTGATTGGTGGATGGGTAGGTATTCCCGAATTATTTGCAAAAGATTCTCATAGTTTAGAACATTTTCTTGCACCAATATTTGCAGGTTCAACGGCTATTGCAGGGCAACATCATTTAGAAGCTTCGCAAGAGTGGACTTATTTGATCGTTTCTACTTTGTTGATCGTTGCTGTAATTGTTTATGCAGTGAGTAGTTATAAAAAATATCAACCAACAATAGAAGAGAATACGGGTATCGCAAAAGTTTTAGAAAACAAATGGTATGTAGATGAGTTGTATGATGCCGTTGTTGTGAATCCTTTGAATGCGTTGGGAGGATTCTTTAAAAATATTGTAGAGAAAAATGTGATCGATGCGAGTGTGAATGGTGTTGGAAAATTAGTGGGTTATGGTTCTAGACAGTTGCGTTTAATTCAAAGCGGACAAGTTGGGAACTACTTATTGATCATGGTATTGGCGATTGTTGTATTTGTATTGGTTTGGTTTAATGATATCACCATCATGTATTATTTGAACCGTTTTTTTAAAATGGCCTAGGCGTTAAAGAAATTATATGATTCCTCTTTTACTGATATTGATTCCATTGCTGAGCGGACTAGCAGTATTTCTGCTAAAAGATTCGTCTTCAATTAAGGCTTTAGCCCTTGTATCTTCATTGGCTACATTGGTATTGTCGTTAATGGCGGTCTTTACAAAAGGCGCTCTTACCTATGATGCTGCTTGGTTACCAGGCTTGGGTAGCCGTTTTAGTTTGTTGCAAGATGGCATGAGCAAAATGCTTTGTTTATTAACTGCCATTTCTTTTCCCGTAGTTTTTGCTGCAACATATAAAAATGTGTATCAGCGTTCTGCTGCATTTTATGGATTGATGCTATTAACACAAGCGGGATTGCTAGGAGTTTTCTTGGCATCAGATGCTTTATTGTTTTATTTCTTTTGGGAATTAGCGTTGATACCTGTTTATTTTCTTTGTTCTATTTGGGGTGGAGAAAGGTTGGATTATTATATGTGTATGCACAAACTCCTGATCATTCATTTGCAATGCAGAGCTTTTACCATGCTCAATTAGATGCGCACCAACAAAATTGGGTGTTCGCATTGTTCTTTATTGCATTTGCGATCAAGATGCCAATATTTCCTTTCCATACCTGGCAGCCCGATGCTTATGAGCAATCACCAACTGCTACAACTATGATCTTGAGTGGTGTGATGGTGAAGATGGGAATTTTTGCAGTGATTCGTTGGTTGGTTCCAATGGTTCCGATGGGTGTTCATTCGCATAGCATGTTAGTAGTAGTACTTTCTGTGTTTGGTATGATCTATGCATCATTAATTGCTATTCGTCAAGATGATATTAAAAGGTTGATTGCATATTCTTCTATTGCGCATATTGGTTTAATGTGTGCCGCCATTTTTGTGCAAAATCAAATTGGACTAGAAGGTGTTATGATCCAAATGTTTAACCACGGTATCAATGTCATTGGTCTGTGGATCGTTGCAGACGTGATAGAGCAGCAATTGGGTACTCGTAAGTTTAGTGACTTGGGTGGATTGGCACAAAAGGCTCCAGTATTGGCGATCTTATTTGTGGTGATGGCCCTAGCAAACGTAGCATTACCATTAACCAATGCATTTGTGGGTGAGTTCTTGATGTTTAATGGGTTGTTCCAGTTTAATGTTTGGATTGCTGCAATAGCCGGTATCAGCATTATTCTTGCTGCAGTGTATACATTGAATATGATTCAAAAAATATTTTACGGAAACACAGTAGAAAAAACGCTACAAGCTGTTGAAGTAAGTACCAACGTACAATGGGTATTGAGTATATTGGTGATCATTGTATTGGTAATGGGAGTATATCCTCAACCAATGCTTGATCTAACAAAAGATACCGTAAGTGCAATATTCGCTAACCGTTAATTGAACACGATCTCGAAAGAGGTTTATAAGATAAGTAGTTATGAACGCAATTATAGTTTCGGCTTTATTAGGAGTAGTAATGATGTTTAGCGGCATATTACTCAAAAACAAATCAACACTGAAGTATGTAGCAATGGCTGGCTTACTATTATTGTTGATAGCAAACGTATTACAAACTTATGGTGTATACACCGTTGTTGTAAATAGTCACGAGCTATTAAGATTTCAAAAATTTGGATTATTCTTTAATAGCATTGCAATTGCTGCCACTTTCATCTATGTACTAATTAGTGGAAAGGATATTGAAACAGCCGGAAATTATCCTGCTGAATATTTTGCGTTAATATTCTTTGTTTTATGCGGTGTGAGTATTCTATGTGGTTTCAATAGTTTATTGATGTTGTTCTTGGGTATTGAAATTTTGTCGATCCCGCTTTACATATTAACTGGTTCAGATAAGCGTAATTTAAAAAGCAACGAAGCCTCTTTAAAGTATTTTTTAATGGGGGCATTCACTGCTGGGATCATGTTGATGGGCATCGCCATGATTTATGGCGCAACTGGATCTTTTGGAATCGTATCTCCATCAATTTTTACAGCACCGAATGGCAGCCTCTCTGCATCTAAAGTATCTTTTTTAGAAGTCGCCGGTTTACTTTTATTATTTGTTTCCATGTGTTTTAAAGTATCAGCTGCTCCTTTTCATTTCTGGACACCAGATGTATATGATGGAGCACCAAGTGTATTCACTTCATTCATGGCAACCATTGTTAAAGCCGCAGGATTCTTTGCTTTCATTCGTTTAATGGAAGGGCAGTCAACCATACTCGGTCCAACTTGGAAGATCTTATTATCGTTCGTGATCATAGCTACTCTTTTGGTCGGAAATATTACAGCAGTATTTCAGCAGAGCGTTAAGCGTATGCTTGCATATTCAAGTATTGCTCAAGCAGGCTTTATGCTATTTGCGCTTTATTCAGCAAATGATATAGCTAAAGAGGGTATCCTTTTATATGCAACAGCCTATAGTTTAGCTACCATCGGAATATTTGCGGTACTGATTAAAATGAAGGATTATACGCTGGATGGGTTTAACGGACTCGCTAAAACCGAACCAGTATTGGCATTAACTACTACCATTTGTCTCTTATCACTTTCTGGTATCCCATTAACCGCTGGATTCTTTGCGAAATACTATATGTTGGCGAGTGTAGTTAAAACTGGAACTGGCCTTTGGCTAGTGATAGTTGCGGTACTTTTTGCTGCAGTAAGTGTGTATTATTACTTCAGGGTTATCCAGTCGATGTACTTCAAAGAAGGCGTTGCAGAAACCTCAGAAATCACCACTGGATTTAAGGCGGGATTGATTTTTGTGGCGGCTTTGATCGTTTTAATTGGAGTGCTACCCTCTGTATTGCTCAATTATTTCTATTTTTAACCGCTCCTCACATTTATAAGCGCAGTTTCTTCAAAAATCAGAATCTCGATTACCTTTAAGCCATTGAAGGAATAATCTAAATCTGCATGACCACTCTCGATTCTTTAAGTTTAGCCTGGCGTAACGTTCGAAGTAATATACTAAGAACAAGCATTACTGTTGCCATCATTGCCTTTGGAATTATGGCATTGATCGGAATTATTACAGCGATTCAGGCAATGAATCAGAGCCTGAAAGAAAGTTTTTCTTTCATGGGTGCTAATTCGTTCAGTATCCGATACAAAGAATCGAATGTCCGTATGGGTGGCGGTGGAAATAATGCTGATTTTCAAAAAGCAAAGAAAGGGGCCAAAAAAGAGAAAAAATCGAATTTAGGCAAGCCAATTCGCATGGAAGAAGCAGTTGCTTTTAAAGCTGCTTTCAGTTTTCCGGGTGCTGTTTCAACGGTTTATCGCCGCGGACCTGGTGGTCAAGAAATACATTATCAAGAAAAGAAAACCAATCCCAATATAGTGGTCATGGGGGGCGACGAAAACTATTTGAATGTAAATGGTTATACCCTCATTCTAGGAAGAAATGTAAATAGTCTAGATGTTCAGAGCGGAAGAAATGTATGTATGCTAGGCTCTAATGTTGCCAATAAATTATTCGGAGATAAACCAGAAAAATGTATCGAGAAGATCATTCGTGTGGGTAGTGTCCCTTATCGCGTAATCGGATTACTGAAAGAAAAGGGTTCGAGCGCCATGCTACGTCAGGACGATGTGGTAGTAACCTCATTTACTAATTTAAGAAGATTTACAAATGGTAGTCCTTCTTATATGATTGGTGTAATGGTACAGAATGTGAATGAGTTAACTGTTGCTGATGGCGAAGCAATTTCTGTGTTTAGAAGTGTAAGGAAATTACAACCAGTTGATGAAGAAAATTTTGTGATTGAGAAGAGCGACAAATTCGCTGAAATGTTCATAGGCTTCTTGAGCAGTATCACAGGTTCTGCTGGTGCGATCGGATTGATCACACTGATTGGTGCAGCTATTGGTTTGATGAATATTATGTTGGTTGCTGTAAACGAGAGAACAAAAGAAGTGGGATTGATCAAAGCAATTGGCGGCAAAAGTAGAAATGTGCGTCAGCAGTTTTTATTCGAAAGTATGATCATCAGCATGCTTGGTGCTTTGTTTGGAATTATCTTGGGTGTGTTGGTAGGTAATTTATTTTCGATGATCTTAAATACAGGATTTGTGATTCCTTGGTTCTGGGTGATTTTAGGAATTGTGATTTGTTCAATTGTTGGATTAGCCGCAGGAATTTATCCGGCTATGAAAGCTGCCAAGTTGAATCCAATTGTAGCATTACGTTACGAGTAATTATTTAACAGAGAATTTCTTTAATTGATCATTGATATAGTAGCGAATATCTTCAGTACTTGTATTGGCGCGTAGCCAATCATAGCTGGGCCTACTTTGTTGTATGAATCTGCGAAGTGTTTCATCTTTAAATCCTGTACTTTCTTCTACTAGTTGTGCAGAGTATCGATAGTTGATGTATTCTTCTTTCTCGTGTGCTTCAAAAAAATCAAGTGCTCTGCGTTTACTTTTTTCGTTCTTAGAAAAACGATCGATACTAATACCTAAACCAGCACCCGTATTTGACAATGCAAAGGTTGGCTTTTTATAAGAAACCATATCATGCAGCAGGTCATTTCTTCTTTCGAGGCTATCCATTTGATAAGCGCTCATTCCCTTTGTTGTTACAGTAACATTTCCTAAGTCGTGCGACAATGGAGATGCATAGATCTCGATAGAATCTTGAATCGCCAATTTATGAACGAATTGTATGGTATCGAAATGATAACCTACAGCTGCATAAGATAGCACTTCATTTTCTTTGATATTGATTTTAAAGCGACCAGTATTTCCACTCATCACCGTTTCATGAGTATTGTTATTTGTAACACTTCCTAATACGATCGGAGCATGAGTAACACTATCTCTCAGATAACCAATTACTGCTTTGTTTTTTTGCGCAGAAATTTGTAAACAAAATAAAATGCTAACAGAAACAAATAGCCACTTCATGAATTGATTTTGTACAAAGGTATTGAAACAAAAGAGTAGGGCATAAAAAAAGCCGCCCCGATTGATCGGGACGGCTTTTAAAAATTCAAATTTGATTATTTAGGATCTAAACCTTTCTTAATTCTATCGGCAAGATCTTGTAAGTGATATTTACTGATCTTATCGCTACTGCTATTAGCTGCAGCATTGATCTCAGCTTGTAAGGCTTTCAATTCACCTTTAGCTACAGATACAACATCAGTGTATTTTACATTCACAGGTGCTGGTCCACCAAATCCACCTAAGTTAATAGTCATAGTAGGAGTAGGGTCAACAATATCAATTAGCTTTTCAACATAAACCTTTTGGATATTTCTTCTATAACCATCGATAGGTTTATTAGAACTTAGTTCGCTAAAAATACCCTTATGAAGGTCAGCGATCATTTCAGTAATATTATAAGTAGTATTACCGTAACGATTTGCAGCTGCAACTAATCTGAACAAACGTTGTCCGTCTAACAAACTATTCACAGCACTTGTTTGGTAAGACTGAATACTTTCTAAAGAAATTGGGTTTGCAATTTTGTTTAGAATGTTTTTATCCAATAACCATGTTGGTGTTTCAAATAATTGTTTGTTCAAAAATGCGATAGCTTCTTTTTGAATTGCTTTAGGTGTTGGTTCATAAACATCACCAACCTCTTCAATTGTTTTGAAAGTTTCTTGAACACCAGCTACATTTCTCAATACATGGCCAACATAGCGGCCATATTGTGTGATTAGCTGAGAATATATATCTGCTAAGTTTTCATAAGGATTTGCTTCTTCTTTTGTCCATTCTGGAATTGCAACAATGATCCTTTTCAGATTTTTAATACCGTATTCACCAGCTTTCATACTATTGTCTCCTAAGTCTTCTGTTTGTGCACGTGGATCAGCACTACGTCCTTCACCACCAAACCAAAGTCTTGGATTTTTTGAAAGGTTATCGATCACCCATTTGTTGGTTGATTTTTCTTCTTGTTCAGCATCAGCAATTCCTCTGTATTTATAACCCCATTCAATGGCCCATTTATCATAGTCTCCAATGCGAGGGAATAAACCTGATTCAGAGATACCATCTTCTGGTTGAGCAACGTAGTTGAAACGAGCATAGTCCATAATAGAAGCCGAATGTCCATTTGCTTCTACCCAAGCTTTATCTCTTAGTTTTTCAACTGGGGTTCTACTACTGCTTCCCATATTATGGCGTAAGCCTAGAGTATGTCCAACTTCGTGAGATGAAACAAAACGAATCAACTGACCCATTAGTTCATCATCAAATTTCATTTTTCTTGCTTTTGGATCAACTGCAGCAGTTTGAATCATGTACCAATCATGAACCAATTTCATCACGTTATGGTACCAGTTGATATGGCTTTCTAAAATTTCACCACTGCGAGGGTCGTGTACTTGCGGACCAGAAGCATTCTCAATATCAGAAGCCAAATAGCGGATCACTGAATAGCGCGCATCTTCAAGGCTCATGGTAGAATCGTTGGTAGGCCATTCTTTACCAACAATCGCATTTTTGAATCCAGCTTTTTCGAAAGCTTTTTGCCAGTCGTTAATGCCATCAATCAATGGTTTGTGCCATTGTTTTGGAGTAGCTGGATCGATATAATAAACGATTTGTTTCATTGGCTCTACCAATTCTCCACGCATATATTTTTCACGGTCTTCTGGTTTAGGTTCCAGTTTCCAGCGAACAGCGAATTCTTTTCTGTCAACTTTTTGTTGATCATCACTAAATAACACATAACGATCAGCAAAGTAACCAACCCTACGATCGAATAATCTAGGAGTCATTGGTGTTTTAGGAAGTAAAAGCATAGAAGTATTCAATTCCATAGTAACTGCACCAGCTCTAGAAGCAGCAGTAAATCCTGAAGCACCAGGGAATGGAGAACCTCCAAAACCCATTGGGGAGCCAGCACTAGTAGAATAAGTCTTAACAGTTTTTATTTCTGTATTGATAGGATATGTACGGATAGATTGAACATAAGAGCGGTCTGCAGCAATTGCAGTTAGGTTAAACTGGCGCTTATCGTTCTGGTCAAGTCCAACCACTTGGTTATCGCCTTTAAAGAAATCTGTTACATCAATCACTGTGCTAGTAGAATCCTTTCCGTAGGCTTTTACGTCGAACGCAGCCCCAATAGGATCTAAATAAGAATTGCTAACTGCTTTAGAGATATTGTTAGTAGAATCGGCCATACTAATTAATGTTACCACTCTGAGGAATACATTATTACTTGGGCCTTTTTCAAACTTGAGGGTTTGTTTATTTACCTCACCACCACCATAAACGCCTGCACCACCTGGTACTTTCGCAAAACGAGTAATGGCGTAGATCTCGCGCCCCATAATGCTATCAGCGATTTCAAAATAGAATTTGTCATCCACTTTGTGGACTGTAAAAAGCCCTTTGCTGCTAATTGCCTTGTCGGTAATCACATCTTTATAGGCTTTTGGACCAGGTTTAGGAGCATTCGGTCCACCAATTCCAGCCGCACCAATAGTTGGACGGGAAGTGGTTTCTGTAGGGCTACCCGGAGTAGGGGTAGGGTTTTGGGGTCTTTGTTGTCCAAAACTAACCGTGACAGCCAGTAATGCCAACGAAACGAAATAAATTCTCATAAGTAGTAAAAATTTAATTATTTCTTAAAGATACTCCGCAAACGATTTCGGATTCTTTTTTTTGAAAGAACTTATATGGATGGGAGAAAAAAGCAAAAACAAATCGGTGAAATGGCCTGATAAGCCCGTGTACGGGGGATTTAGCTTAATGAATTCTGTTAAAATAAAAAAAGAAAAAAAGATTGTGCCGTTCTTGATAACTGTTTCAATAAAATACCTAATTTGTAAGCCCTTTAGAAAAAGTGAGGGATGTTTTGTTTTTTCAAAACATTTTTATGTAGCATTGCGAAACGTAAATTTTTATCAACTGTAATTTTTAAAACCAAAAATCAATTGAATCATGGCTGACATCAAACCAACTGCACCAGCGGCTGCTAAAACCGCAACATCTGCTCAACCTAAAAAGAGCAGTAACTTGGTTGCAACTATCGCACCTATTGCCTGTATTATCCTGGGTTATGTTTTATGGCGCTTCGGAATCGGTGCCGACAGTAATTTCACTTCACCAGATGCTGCCGGTGGTTTTTGGCCTAGTCACAAAGGACCAAAAGGAGCTTTAGCTAAAATGTATGAAGGTGGAATTATCGTTCCAATTTTGATTGGTGCTTTTTTAATCGTTTTAGCTTTCTGTATTGAAAGATTCTTGACCATCACTAAAGCAAGTGGAACTGGCAATATTGCTGAGTTTGTACGTTCAGTACAATTCCATTTAGCTAACAAAGATGTTGACAAAGCTATTGCAGCTTGCGACAAGCAAAAAGGATCTGTAGGAAACGTAATGAAATCAGGTCTTAAGAAGTACAAAGAAATGATTACTAACACTGAATTGACTACTGATCAAAAAGTGTTGAATATTCAAAAAGAAGTAGAAGAAGCAACTGCATTGGAATTACCAATGTTGGAGAAAAACTTAGTATTCTTATCAACTATCGCTTCAGTAGCAACCCTTATGGGATTGTTAGGTACGGTAATGGGTATGATTCGTTCTTTCTCTAAATTAGGTGATGAAGGTGGTGGAGAAGCTGCTCGTGAATTATCACAAGGTATCTCTGAGGCCCTTTACAACACTGCTTTGGGTATTGGTACTTCTGCCGTTGCGATTATCATGTACAACGTATTTACCACTCGTATTGATGGTATTACTTATGGTATTGACGAATCTGGTTTCACTTTAACTCAAAGCTTTGCTGCTAATTACAAATAGTCGAAAGATTTTTGTGGAAAGCAAACAGTTTTGAATCTAATTAGTGAAATTATAAATTAATAACAATGGGTAGAGCCAAATTACCACGGAAGAGTACTAGTATCGACATGACGGCGATGTGTGACGTGGCATTCCTTTTGTTGTCTTTCTTTATCTTGACAACGAAGTTTAAGCCTGCTGAAGCCATTGCGGTTACAACACCTAACTCTGTTGCAGCTAAAGTTGCAGAAACAAAGGATATCGTGTTAATCACAATCGATAAAGACGGTAAAGTATTTCTTTCTATGGACGATGAATCTAAAAAAGAGGTCATCGCAAACACGCTGAATTCCACTAAGAACCTTGGATTGAATGTGCAAGCATTTAAGAAAGCAGGTTTCTTCGGTGCACCATTTAGCGGGCTAGCTGCTTTTCTTGCAATTCCTGAAGAAGCGCGCAAAGGCGCTGCTTTACCAGGCATTCCTGCTAAAGATTCTACCAATAGCGAAATCAGAGAATGGATGGGTTTGGTTTTGACTGCTTATGCGGGTCAGAAAGCAAACATCCAGTTGAAAGGTGATAATGCTGCAAAATATCCTGCATTCAAAAACGTCATCGACGCGTTTAAGAAAAACGATATTTTAAAGTTTCAAATGATCACCAATCCTGAAAGTGTACCTGTTGGATCTGAACTTTGGAAGAGTGCTATGAAGGGGGCAGAAATGGATACCTCCGGTGGAGGTGGTCATAAGAAAGGACCTGGGGTCAAGAAAAGTAAGAAGCTGTCAACCCGTGTGGATCTAACACCAATGGTGGATCTGGGTTTTCTGTTGATTACGTTCTTCATCTTCACCACTACGATGAGTCAGCCAACGGCTATGAAGCTATTCTTACCAAAGGATGCAGATAAGCCAGAGGATCAGAACAAGGCCAAGGAATCGGGTGTTATAACCATTCTTTTAGGAAAAGACGACAACGTTTTTTACTATGAAGGACAGTTGGACAATACCGCATCAAACTTTAAATCATCAACTTTTAAAGAAATACGCAACGTATTATTAGATAAGAAAACACGTACTCCAGAAAAAGATTTAGTAGTAGTACTAAAACCATCTGAAGAATGTACTTATCGTAATGTGGTAGATATTCTAGATGAGATGGCGATTAATGTATTGAAGCGTTATGCATTGGTAGATATTTCTCCAGTGGAAACTCAATTGGTTAAAGCATCTGAAGCAGCTGGTGCTGCGGCTCCTGCAAAATAGTAAAGTGGAATTTTCCGAAAGGGAACTCACAAATTAAAGACACTGAAACATGGACGTAAACAAAATTTTATCTGCCGATATCCTCGATATTATTTTCGAGGGCAGAAATAAATCATATGGGGCATACGATCTGCGTGTGACTTATCATAAGCGTATCACTTACGCTTTGATAGGTACACTTATCATCTGTGGCCTATTGGTGATCAGTTCAGTGGTTGCGAATTCTTCAAAAAAGAAAGCAGTGGAAATGATTGCTCAGGACGTTAATCTTGAGAACATGAAGCAGGATGAGAAAAAACCTGAACCACCGCCACCACCGCCACCACCAAAACAAGAACCACCAAAAGTGGAGATTACTAAATTCACCCCTCCAAAAATTGTGAAGGATGAAGAAGTGAAAGAAAAAGATGAAATCAAGGAAGTAGAAAAACTGGAAGACACCAAAATTGGTACTGTTAATCAGGAAGGAACAAAGGACGAAGGTATCGTTGCTCCTCCTGTTGAATCTGGTACTGGTAAGGTAGAAGCGCCAAAGCAGGATGAAGATTACGATAAAGTATTTACCGTAGTACAGATCCCAGCTGAGTTTCCAGGTGGTTTGCCCGCATGGACAAAATACTTGGAGCGTAACCTGAACAGGGATTTACCTGTAAACAATGGTGCACCTCCAGGAAAATATACTGTTGTGGTTTCTTTTATAGTTGACAAAAACGGTGGTATTTCTGAAGTACAAGCTGAGAATGATCCTGGCTATGGTACAAGAGAAGAAGCTGTTCGTGTAATCAAAAAAGGACCATCATGGAAGCCTGCAGTTCAAAACGGTAGAAACGTAATCTATCGCCACAAACAAAGCATCACTTTCGTGGTTTCTGAAGAATAATTTTATCTTCTTACATATCAAAAAGCCCGCTACGATTTTCGTAGCGGGCTTTTTGATGCTATCATACCCATATCTTCTTTTAACAAAATTCTTTATGGAAATTTTTGCATCTATCCATCCCATAGAAAACAACTATTATGGAAAAGATTCAAATTTTAAACGCGGACTTACTTGACATTTTATTTGAAGGAAGAAACAAATCATACGGGGCTTATGATTTGCGTAAGACCTATAGTAAACGTCTTACATTTGCTTTAGCTGGAACATTTTTCATATCACTTTTATTAGTGATTAGTACTGTTGTTGCAAATTCTTCCAGGAAGAAGGAAATGCCAATGATGGTTCAAGATATAATTCTTGATAACCTCAAGCTGGATGAGAAAAAAGTGGAACCGACACCACCGCCTCCAAATCAGGATCCTCCAAAAGTGGAAATAACAAAAATTACTCCTTTCCAAATTTTGAAAGATGCCCTAGTTGATGATAAAGATGAAATGAAAGAAGTTGAAAATCTGGATAACACTAAAATCGGTAACGTTAATCGAGAAGGATCCAAGGATAATGGAATTGAAGCACTTCCAGTTGAAGCAGGAATAAGTAATGTTGTTGCGCCAATGATAGAAGACAAAACAGAAGAAATATTTTATGTTGTTCAAAATCCTGCAGAGTTTCCAGGTGGATTATCTGCTTGGTCGAAATATCTGGAACGAAATTTAAACAGTGACTTGCCAATTAATAATGGTGCACCAGCTGGAAAATATACAGTTGTGGTTTCATTTACAGTAGATAAAAATGGAGTTATTTCTGATGTGCTTGCTGAGAATAATCCCGGTTATGGTACTGATCTAGAAGCAATACGTGTAATCAAAAAAGGGCCATCCTGGAAACCCGCAGTTCAAAATGGGAGAAATGTAATCTATCGACATGAACAGAGTATTACATTTCAGGTAACAGAAGAATAAGTTTAAGATATAACATAGGGGTACAGAATAAAAAAAGTTGGTAATATAACAAAGTTGGTAATAAAACAAAGTTTCCCCTCCATCGCATGCGATGGAGGGGTGGCTGGAGCGGCTGAGCGAACAGACGGGGTGGGAATGATCTCTTAATGCAAATCTTTTAGTTCTAAGACCTTATTTTTGTTGAAATTAGAAGAATGGCGAATAAGCAACAGCTTTGGGATGATACGATTGTGGCTTTGGCAACAGCACCGGGTATTGGTGCTATTTCTGTCATTCGGTTGAGCGGGAAAGATACTATTGCTGTTGTAAATCAATTATTCCCTTCGAAGGATCTTTCTAAACAGGCTTCACATACATTACACGTAGGTTATTTAAAGCAGGGTGGCGAATTGCTCGATGAAGTGGTTGTTGCATTATTTAAAGGGCCAACATCCTATACTGGGGAAGATGTGATTGAAATAAGTTGTCATGGTTCAAATTTTATCGTTGAGAAAATCATGAAAGCCATTTGTAATTTGGGTGTGCGCATCGCCAAACCTGGTGAGTTTACACAGCGTGCATTTTTAAATGGTAAGATGGATTTAGCACAAGCCGAATCAGTGGCTGACTTAATTGCTAGCAATACAGAAGCAAGTAGAAAAACTGCTTTGAATAATATGCGCGGAGGTTTTTCATCAGCGCTTCATCTACTTCGGGAAGAGTTAATCAAATTTTCTGCATTGATAGAATTGGAGTTAGACTTCTCTCAGGAAGATGTTGCATTCGCAGATCGGAAACAATTATATCAGCTCATCGGCACTCTTTCAAAATCAACGAATGATTTGTTGCAATCCTTTCAATTGGGCAATGTGATCAAGAATGGCGTTCAGGTGGCCATCATTGGCAAGCCGAATGCAGGCAAGAGCACTTTGCTAAATAGTTTGTTGAACGAAAACAGGGCCATTGTAAGCGAAATAGCAGGCACTACCAGAGACACAGTGGAAGAAATATTAAATATTGAAGGGGTGCTCTTTCGTTTAATTGATACCGCAGGCATTCGGGAACATAGTAAAGATTTGATTGAAACCATTGGGATTGAAAGAAGTTTTGAGAAAATGCGTGCTGCAGATATTGTAATGTATTTATTTGATGTGAATGAAATGGATGCAAATGGAATACAGGAAATCGTAAATGGATTTAAGAAAGAAAAAATTCAATACCTCCTCATTGGAAATAAAGTGGATGGGGTAGAATCCATGGTGGCTGAAAAGTTTGCCTCCTTCCCGGAAATTATTTTTATCTCTGCTAAACAAAATAGGCAGATTGATCAACTCAAAAAATCATTGGTTGCAAAAGCCATCAGTGGCGATATTTTAGCAGATGCAACGATAGTTACCAATGCAAGACACTTTGAGGCACTAAAACATTTGAACAATTCCTTAACGGATGTATTGCAGGGATTAGAGAATGAAATTCCTAGTGACTTAATTGCACTGGATATTCGTCAGTGTTTACATTACCTAGGCCTTATCACAGGAGAAATCACTAATGAAGATCAACTCGATTTTATTTTTTCAAAGTTCTGTATCGGAAAGTGATATTATACTGAAACTTGAAATAAAATAGATTACTGTATTTTTATGATTCATATGCAAAATAACACTGACATAATAATTGACCTAAAAGGCGAGAATAATCAAGCATTTGGGGATTTATATAAAAATTATTTTCCAGCAGTAAGTCGTTTTATAACAAACAACAGTGGCACAAATGATGATGCAGATGATATTTTTCAGGACACCATGATTGTTTTGGTAGCCAAACTTAGACAAGACGATTTTGTTTTGGAAGCTTCTGTAAAGACCTATATTATGGCAATAGCCAAAAATTTATGGTTCAAGCGATTAAGAAACGCTCATAGGGAAACTGAATTTACAGATTTGCACAACAATAAGTTTTACGAAGAACTTACCCTTGCCATTGATGAAGAAAAAAACTATTGGGATAAACTTCAAGGTTATATCCATCAAATAACAGAGCATTGCAAAGGCTTAATCCACGAAATGTTTTTCAAAAACAAGCCAATTGAACAAATCCAAAAAGACTACGGTTACTCCACTATTCACAATGCTCAAAATCAAAAACACAAATGTGTTGAACAAATCCGGAAAGTAAAGGAACTGGATTTAAAAAAAGAAATCTAAAATATTTTCCATTCTGTGGGTGATTTATTAAAGCTATTGGTACTAATAGGTACGATACTTAATAAATAACGCAAATGAACAGAAAGAAAACAATGAAATTTTCAGTTATAGTAACCGTAATAGCGTCGCTTATTGCTGGTACAGTTGTCTTTTATTTGTTTAATCAACCTAAAAGAGATGTTCAGGCAACAAAGACAGATTTCAGATTTACTGCAAGTCAGTTAGTAACTGAATATCTAGTAGATGCAAAAAAAGCAAATGCTAAATACCTCAATGAAGATGGGAACTCCAAGGTTTTAGAAATTAGCGGGATGGTTGCTAATATTTCAGAGAATTATAATAAGCAGAAAGTTTTATTATTAAAATTTCCCGCTGACAGTGCAGGAGTAAGTTGTACGATAATATCCGTAAAAGATCCTTTACTTAATCAAATAAAACTTAGCGAAGATATAATAGTGAAAGGCGTAATCCGCTCAGGAGCTTCTTATGATAAGGATTTAGGGATGTATGAAAACGTAATCATGGATAACTGCAAAATAATTTCAACTAAACAATAAAATATAAAAACAATGCCAAAATTTCTTTTTAAACTCCTTCCAGTATTATCAGTTGTATTCATTTCAACTAAGTCTTTTGCTCAAAAAATAAATAGCAAAACATCAAACATAAGTTTTTATTCGCATACAGCAGTGGAGGATATAAAGGCAAGTAATACTGCAAGTGTGAGTGTTCTTGATCCAACAACCGGAGATGTTGTTTTTTCTGTGCCAATGCAAAGTTTTGATTTTGAAAAAGCGTTGATGCAAAAACATTTCAACAGCCCAGATTTTTTAGACACCAAAACTGAACCCAAAGCAAAACTGGTCGGCAAAATTACTAATCTATCTAAAGTAAATTTCAAAATAGACGGCATATATTCTGCTGAAGTTTCAGGAGAAATGACGATTAAGGGTATATCAAAACCGTTTACTGCAAAATCAACCATTACAATCAAGGGGTCTTCATTTGAGGTAGAAAGCAAATTTGAGATTATACTAGAGGATTACGGTATTGCATTTAAAAAAGGGAAGCCCTCAACTAATATTGCTAAAACTATTCAAATAACTGTATTAGCAGAATATTAAACAACTATGAAAGAAGCTTGTAAGAGGAATTTAGATGAATTAAGTGATTTAATTTCTAAACTATCAAATGTGGAATACTCTAAAAGCTGTAAAACGCTTTTCGGGGCCTCTATTGGTCAACATACTAGACATATTATTGAACTATTTCTGGAATTATTTAAGGGAATTGAATACAATGAAATTTGTTACGACAACAGAGCCAGAAATATTTTATTTGAGACCGAAGTGCAAACTTCCCTAAATGAAATTAATTTGATTAAAGCTAATATTGATTCATTGCAGGATGAGTCGATAAAATTAAAAGCATGCTTTTCAACAAATGAAATTTCAACACTTTTACAAACTACTATTTTTCGTGAATTAGCCTATAATTTAGAACATTGTATTCACCATCAAGCTTTAATAAAAGTAGGGTTAAGTGAATTAAAGAAATTATACTTAATTGAAGAAGACTTCGGAGTAGCATTTTCAACTATCAAGTTCAAAAGAAAGAATTTAACAAACACTAAAAACTAACTATGAAAAATATAATCTTCACAGGTATTGCGATAATCTTATTTGTTGTGGGGTATGCTTATAATAACCCTAATGTAGATTTTAAATCTGATAAAACTGAAGGGATACTGTTTTATAGGGGAAATTGGAACGAAGCATTGCAATTAGCAAAGAAGGAAAACAAACTCATATTTCTTGATATTTATGCCACATGGTGTGGGCCATGCAAAAAGCTAAAAAAGAATAGCTTTTCTAATATCGAAGTGGGTAAATTTTATAATTCAAATTTTATTAATGTTTCGCTTGATGGGGAACAAGGGGAGGGTGCAATGCTTGCAAGTCAGTATAGAATACCTGGTTATCCTTCTTTACTATTTATAGATGCAACTGGGAAAATAGTAGAATCAACAGGGGGGTACCTTAATCCAAAAGAATTATTAAAGCTAGGCAAATCAATTACTAAATAAACTATTTCGAAAATCATAAATCTACAAATCATGAATAACAAAATGTATAAATCATTATTGGGTGGTTTTATCGGTACTACTGCAATGAGTCTGGTAATGTTCATAGCTCCTATGATGGGAATGCCGAAGATGTCGCCTCCTAATATGTTAGCAGGAATGATGAGAGTACCTGTAATAGTAGGTTGGGTCATGCACTTTGTTGTTGGGATAATTTTTGCATTTGGTTACACTTATTTGTTTGCGCCAAAAGTAAAAATTGGTAATTCATTTTTAAAGGGAACTATTTTCGGATTTGTTGTTTTCATTATTGCACAAATAATGATGGGTATACTTGGTACAATATTGCCAATGCCAGAAATGGAAGGTTCTATGGTTCTGATAATGATTGGCAGTATTAGTGGACACATTGTTTATGGAATAGCATTGTCCAAAACTATATCATAGCATTACCTTTCGTTAAAACATTTATGAATTCACCTAATTTTATTCAGTCAAAATCTGCCCAAGTCATTTTCTGTATTGCTACACGATTTTATTAGCATTTTGAAACATACGAATTGACCATCAACGAGTTCGCTAAAAAGTGAAATAACTATTGACTCAAATTGTTAGCTCATGTTCTGGGATAAATCTTGTTTTGGCTTAAAATATCATAGTATTAATTATTATATTTATTGGATAAGCGTAAATACCATTAACCCTTAATCAGAATTATTTAAATAGAAGTTCAAGAGAGGTAAATAACTTTAAAAATTCCTGTTGAATGATCAATAATCTTTCTGGGAGGAGGTATAGGTTTCGCGGCTGCCTACTTTTATAAAAAAATGAAAAATTAATTCTGGTTTCTATGAAATTAAACACCTTTTCAAGAAGCTATATTTATTGTTTAAATCTCAATGGGTTAACATGATTAGAAATATTTTGCTTTATATAATGCTGTTGCTGGTTTTACCTCTTTCTGCATTAGCACAGGCTCCTGCTTCTAATTTAGATAGCCTACGATCGGCCTTTAAAAACGCACCTGATGATTCAGTAAAATTGGTCGTTCTTTTTGGTATGGCAGATTATTATTCAAATTTCAACAGAGATAGTTGTAAATATTTTTCAGACCAGGGAGTACAACTTGCAACACAAATTCATCAGCCACTTTGGAAAGCTCATTTGTTAACGGAATTTCAGTCATTCATTGCCCTTTATGAAGGAAACCTTCCCCTCAGTTTTAAATTAGCTAATGAGGCACTTATAATTTCACAAGATGAACAAAGTGAGAAAAATGTATATATCCCGAAAAATTATGAATTCACAGATCCTCATAAATTTAGACTAAGCATATTGGGTTATACCATACATCAATTGGGAAATATATACAGAAATACAGGAAATCTTGATAAAGCAATCATGAGCTACAAAGAAGAAATTAGCATTTTTGAATCTCTTAAAAGCAAATCGGCAATGGCATTAGTTCAAGCCAACATGAATTTAGGAGCACTTTACGCCGGAGCTAATCATTTAGACTCTGCAATTTATTTTGATAAGCGGGCATTGCAATACTCAATAATTACCGGGTGGAAAGTTTTTAATGGTCATGTATTAAATCTCATTGGGTCAGTCTATTTTAATAAAAATAGGATTGACTCTGCCAAGTATTATTATTGGCAATCCCTGTGGACAAGCAGAGCGCAAAAAAGTATTTTATACGAGGGTGATGCAAATTTAGCATTAGCTGTTTTATACAAAAGTTTACATCAAACAGATTCTGCAAAAAATTATGCAACAGTTGCATTTCAGCAAGCTGTGCAATATAAATTGACGAGGAACATAAGCCCAGCAGCTGCACTTGTCTCTGATGCATGGAAAGCAGTAGGAAATACCGATAGCGCATTTTTCTACCTCAAGGTTTCGAAAGCTGTGGGTGACAGCTTGCAAAAAGACAGGAACGAAAAGCTTTCTTTATATCAAAATATCAATTTAGACGAAAACCTGCGCCAGGCAAAGCAAGCACAGGAAATTGAGACAGCTAAGAATAGAATCAGAACCTTTTCATTGGTCATTGGGTTAGGATTATTATCTGTACTGGCTTTTGTATTATACCGCAATAGCAGGCAAAAACAAAAAGCCAATAATGTATTAGAAAAAACGATTGCAGATTTAAAATCTACTCAATCCCAACTTCTGCAATCAGAAAAAATGGCTTCTCTTGGTGAGTTAACAGCTGGTATTGCCCATGAAATTCAGAACCCATTAAACTTCGTGAATAATTTTTCAGAAGTAAGTAATGAATTAATTGATGAAATGAATATTGAAATTGCAAAAGGAGATTTCAATGAAGCAAAATTAATTTCTAGTGATCTTAAACAAAATTTAGAAAAAATCAATTATCATGGAAAGCGAGCTGATGCTATTGTAAAAGGAATGTTACAACATAGCAGAAGTAGCAATGGAGTTAAAGAACTCACAGATATTAGTGCATTAGCAGATGAATATTTGCGACTCGCCTATCATGGACTGAGAGCAAAAGACAAATCATTTAATGCTACAATGAAAACAGATTTTGATCAATCAATTGGTCAGATGAATATTGTTCCTCAGGATATAGGTAGAGTGATCTTAAATTTAATTACGAATGCATTTTATGTGGTTGATGAAAAAAATAGATCAGGTATTGAAAACTACGAACCAACAGTTTCAGTGAGTACAAAAAAGAGTGGTCATGAAATTTTGATCAGTGTAAAAGATAATGGCAATGGGATTCCACAAAAAATAGTAGATAAAATCTTTCAACCTTTCTTTACTACCAAACCAACAGGAAAAGGAACAGGATTGGGGCTGAGTTTGAGTTATGATATTGTAAAGGCTCATGGAGGTGAATTAAAAGTAGATAACAAAGAAGGGGTAGGTGCTGAGTTTATAATTGTATTGCCAGTTTAATAATAAAATCGATTTGGAATAATATAACATTTCATTAGTTGGCTTTAAGATATTGAATCAAATGAAAATTCCCGGTATAATTTTATTTGCATTAGTGTGTTGGGTGATTTTAGCTCAAAGCTGTTTCAAAATGAGGATCTCTGATGCTGTGGCAAAAAAGGAATTCGCTGATAAGGGGCTTACCTTAGAAACAAATTATTTTGATGGCAATAATTTTAAACTGCATTATGTTATTACAGGCAATGATACTTTACCAACGCTATTTTTTGTACATGGTTCTCCTGGAAGTTGGGATGCTTATAAACAGTATTTAGAAGATTCTGATCTTTTAAAAAAGTTTCGGATTATTTCAATTGATCGTCCTGGTTTTGGGTATAGTAAATTTGGGGATGCTATGAATTTAGAAGATCAATCCAGGATCATTTACTCTTTGATTGAATTTATATATAATGGTAAACCCCTTTTTATCATTGGCCATTCTTTGGGCGGACCCTTAGCTGTTCAAATCGTTGCTGATCATCCTGATAAATTTAGTGGTATGGTGCTATTAGCTGCAGCTATAGATCCCGATGTAGAACCAAAAGAAAAATGGAGAGGTTTTTTATTTCATACTCCTTTTCAATATTTACTTCCAGGTGCCTTTAGGCCGAGTAATACTGAGATCTGGTACCTAAAGAAGGATTTAATTTCTTTAAAGGAAAAGTTTTCAAAAATTACTTGTAATGTATGGGTCATTCATGGTGATAAGGATACTTTTGTTCCTGTTGGTAATGCTGTTTATTCAAAAAAAATGCTGATCAATGCAAAATCAGTAAATATTACAATACTAAAAAATGCACCACATTTTATTCCCTGGGAACCCTGGTATAAAGACGTTAAATTAGTTTTATTAAATATGAATTAATTGAACAATTAATTTCTCTGATATACCCTTTTCAACTTATGCTTCTTACTTTTTAAGCTTTTTTAAATGAGCATTAATTTGTTAAGCTTCCAATTTTTTTTGTTCAGCTATTGCATAATAAAATATTAATATCTATTTTGATAGTATTATTCATTTAAAACAAAACCCCACATGAAAAAAATGCTTCTGCTCTTATTCCTAATACCCCTATTAGGAAAGGCACAAATCCAACCAGCAAAGGTTATAAATGCAAATCGAGTTTTTCCTAAATCAGGTAAAGCCCTTGCTTTTGAAAAAGCACTGGCATCACATGTTGCTAAATATCATCAATCGGTATGGAAATGGAGGGTGTTTAGTATTGAAACTGGCCCTGATCAGGGTGGTTACCAGATTAATGAAGGTCCTACTACCTGGGATGAATTCGATCATCGCGGTGATTTAGGGCCTGCTCATATGCAAGATTGGGAATTGAATATTGGGCCATTATTACAAGATTATTCTAAAGTATTGTATGCGGTTTATAAGGAAGATTTAAGTACAATCGCTGTAGCAAATTATACTGATAAAATTGCCATCACTCATTTAACATATAACCCGGGATATAGTGGTGAAACCGAAGAATTGATAAAACAATTGAAACCAAATTGGGAATCTACACAACGATCAACTGCTGTTTATGAAGTTGCAAGTTCTGGTGAACCTGGTTACATCATTGTTACTAGGTATAAAGATGGGTTAAAAGAAAGAGACCCAGGTTACAAAGCAAGTATGAAAGATGCTTTTGAAAAAAATAAACCTGGAAGTTATCAAGCCTATCAAGATGGTTTGAAAAAAGCAGTGAAAGGTAGTTGGAGTGAAATTTTAAGTTTTCAAGCTGTTTTGAGTTCTAAATAAAAGTATTGAACTAGTAAAACTGAAACAAATAATACAAAAGCCCCTGTAAAAAGGGGCTTTTGTATTATACGCAATTCCTATGTCCAAAGAGATTGCTCCTTCAAGAAAGAATTACATTCAATTAATTGCATCGGCTGATATTTTTTCAGTTCCAATAAACGCTTCAAATTTATTATGGATTATTAGAATTAATAAACCAAAAATAATAGCTGCTACAATTAGGATGGTATTTAATAAACCAGTTACAGAAAATGACAGTCTCAATAATATAGTGGAAATGATAAAACCTGAATTTCTGATAACTTTATGAAATTCATCAGTATGGAAAAATGAGAACAGTAATAAAATCACATCTGCAATTATTAAAATTGTAAAAAACTGTTCAAAGAAAATATTGTTTATATTTTTAAACGAAACAATATTATTTGTAATTGGATAAATGGTACTGATCATCCAATTTATAAAAGAATAAATAGCTACTAAAAAAAGTACAGGAACTAAGGAAGTTGCCAGCACTTTTTTAATTTTTATAAATCTCGTAATGGCTTCTATCTGTTGTTCATTTAACTTTTCGTCTCTGTATCTTTTTTTACTCTTTACATTAAATAGATAAATAAGAAAAAAAAGTAAAACAGATGCTATCAAATCGTAAGTAAACTGTAAGTCATATTTAATTTTAAACCAATCAGACGAAAGCGATAAGGTGGAAAGATCTTTAAACAATCGTCGAATAATAATGAGCGTAATAATTTCGTATTGTTTGCTGATATAATTGGTAATAGATTTTGGGAGATAATACACTAAAAGATATACTTCATAAACCAATATAAATGAGAATGGCGTATAAATTGCAGCAATAGGATTTTTTAGTAAATCTGAATGCGAATTCAGAGAAATAATGCCAAAGTCAACTAAGTATATAATGGTTAGGTGAATTAGAAAACTTGCTATGGCTATAATTAAAATAACCCTTTCACTTTCTTTTTTAGTTTTATCTGACAGGAGTTTCTGATACAGAATCTCAAATTTTTCATACAAATTCATAGCTTTTATTATGATATGTTTTCATAAAAACAAGATGTAAAACAATGAACTTATTAAAAAATATAATCTAGTCTTAAGTAATTGCTTTGATGTTCTCTTACAATTGTTTGCACAATTTCTTTATTAATTGCATTGTCTTTTGTGCTAATCAATATGCGAATACTAAATGCTCTTAATGCATCATGCACACTTAGCGTTCCCTCTGCACTATCTTTTCTTCCATTAAATGGAAATGCATCAGGCCCACGCTGACATTGTGCATTAATATTAATGCGTCCTACTTGATTGGCGAGTTCATCAATTAAATGACCAATTAATTTTGAATTTCTTCCAAATATGCTAAGCTGTTGACCGAAGTTAGATTGAACAACATAGTCGATTACTTCTTCCATATTTTTGTAAGAAACTATAGGAACCAATGGGCCAAACTGTTCTTCTGAGTAAATCCGCATTTGAGCATTTACGGGGTAAAGTACTGCAGGGTAAAAGAAAGTATCATTTACTTCGCCTCCATTTTCATTCAATACGGATGCACCCAACTGCCTAGCGTCGTTTAGCAGGTTAGTTAAATAAGCGGTTTTTCCAGGCTCCGGCAAGGGGGTGATCTTTACATCTTTTTCCCAAGGCATACCACACTTTAATTTTGATACGCCATCAATAAATTTTTTGATAAAATCTTCTACTATGTTCTCTTGAACGAAAATTATTTTTAATGCGGTGCACCTTTGACCATTGAAGGATAGCGATCCGGCAAGACATTCACTGACTGCATTTTCAATATCTGCGTCTGGTAAAACAATGGCAGGATTTTTTTCATCCAACCCAAGGACACTCCTTAAACGATTTGGCTTGGGATGTAATTTCTTAATATCACTGGCGCCTTTGTTGGTTCCTATGAAGGCAAATACATCTATCTTTCCGGTCTCCATTAACGCACCCACCGTTTCTCTTCCCTTACCATAAATGATATTGACGACGCCTTTTGGAAAACAGTTTTTAAAAACTGTTAGTAATGGTTTTATAAAAAGTACGCCATATTTAGCAGGCTTAAACACCACAGTATTACCCATAATTAATGCAGGGATTAAAGTAGTAAATGTTTCATTTAATGGATAATTATAAGGCCCCATGCATAAGGCCACACCCATCGGAACCCGCCTAATCTGAGCAATTACGCCTTCTTCAATATCAAAGCTAGAATTGTCATGATCGAGTTTTTTTAATTCCTTGATGGTGTCTTCTATATATATGCAGGTTCTGTCAAATTCCTTTTCACTATCTGGTAAGTTTTTGCCTATCTCCCACATCAATAACTTAACAACAAGCCCCCTTTGTTTTTTCATTTCAAAAAGAAACTGTTCTATATGTGTAATTCGTTTTGTAATACTCATAGTGGGCCATTCCCCAGTGCCGTTATTATAAGCAAGAACAGCAGCATCCAAGGCTTCTAATGATTCCTTTTGAGTTAGAAGTGGGGTTGTGCCAATAATATTTTTCACAGTACTATCGCCATCATTGATTGATACTGGCGACACCACTTCATTCATGGGGCCTTCCCAAATCCTAAGCTCACCGTTTATAAGATATTCACGTTGCTCAATAAATTCACTCAGCTGCCATTCATTTGGAATTTGAGAAACCTGGGGAAAAATGTTCTTTAACATAGTCATCAATTAATGATAAACGGATTCATTTAAAATAACCAGTAAAAAAATATGGATAATACATTTTATTGTATGACCCATATTTTTTTTTGAATAACTTATTTAGGCATCAAAACAGTGTCAATAACATGTACTACACCATTCTCTGCTTTTAGATCAGTAGCTGTAACAGTTGCGATTCCACCTTTTTCATCCGTTAAAATCACTTTGCCGTTTTTTAATGAAGCTGTTAAAGCTCCACCACTTACAGTTTTTAACTCAACTTTTCCATTGCCAGCTTTTATTGCTTTCACAACTGCTGCGGCATCTAAATTACCAGCCACAACGTGATAAGTCAAAATTTTAGCTAATGTTGTTTTGTTCTCTGGTTTCAATAGATTTTCAACAGTGCCTTTAGGTAATTTGGCAAATGCTTCATTAGTTGGTGCAAATACGGTAAAAGGCCCTTTACCTTGTAGTGTACTAACTAAATCAGCTGCTTTAACCGCAACAACTAAAGTGGAATGATCTTTTGAACCAATAGCTACATCAACTACTGTTTTTTGTGCGGATGCAGAAATGATGCCACCAATAAGGAACATCAATAAAAATTTCATTTTCATATTTGTTTGTTTTTATTTAATACAATTAGAGGCATTAAAAAGTTTTTGCAAAAAAGCATTTACAAAAAAATTGTGAATACCGTTTATTCTTAGAAGAACAATTTGTTCGAAAAATTCCACAATATGCTTTTAGTAGACAGAAGTTAATAAATTTTTAATCAGCCAATATTTTACTAATTGAATAGACGAACCTGATAAATCTAGTAGGTACTATATAGTTATTTTATTTTAGGATTAAGTACAATTATTCTCTGAATAATCTCAATAAATAAGTAGCTTAGTTTTTGCTTAATTTTGTATTATTAAACAATTACACTTTTATGAAAATAATTTTACTAATCGCATTCTTAATTGTTGCTTTAATTATAGTAATTCAAATATATTTAGTGATGTCTACAGGTAAAACAGAAACACAAATTTATAAAACACTCTTTTCAAAAGGTAAGTTTGAAATCCGCTTTTATCCTTCTGTTACCATGGCTTCGATTACATCCTCAGCTAAAACCTATAAAGAGCTTGCCAGCCCAGGATTTAGAAAATTGGCAGGATATATTTTTGGAGGAAACGATGGCGGAAAAAGTATTGCAATGACTTCGCCCGTTCATATGGATATCAATGATTCTGCATCTACTATGAGCTTTGTTATGCCTTCTGCTTTCAATGCTCAGAGTTTACCAAAACCTAATGATGCAAAGGTAATAATACAAACCGTTCCCGATGAGACAGTAGCAGCTATCCAGTTCGGAGGCTATGCTTCGGATGATGATATTAAACAGAATACTCAAAGACTTATAAATCTATTGATTGAAAATAAAATTGAGTATTTCGGAAACTTTCGATTTTTAGGTTACAATGCTCCTTACCAATTTATTAATCGAAAAAATGAGATCATTGTTAATGTTAATTGGCAAAGAAGCAATTAATAACATCTACATTTTTTAGAATCTATTTTATTTATTAAATGATACATTCGCGTACAGTTTAATTATTACAAAATCACAATCATGAGTATACTTTCCATGCCCAGTTCAAGCCCAAGGCAAAATCTCACACAAGACTTTGGTTTAGGTAAAATTTCAATCAATTATTCTCGTCCTTTAATCAAAGGGAGAAAAGTATTTGGCGAAAACAGTATTTTGGCACCCTTTGGTAAATTATGGCGCTTTGGTGCTGATGCAGCCACACAGATAAATTTCACTGATGATGTAGAGATTGAGGGACAAAAAGTTCAGGCAGGTACTTACTTGGTATTCGCCATACCCCAAGAAACAAAATGGAAAATTATTTTAAATACAGATATTGCAGCAGGGCTAAGAGGATATGATGCTGCAAAGAACATATTGGAAGTTGAAGTTCCAGTTCAAAATACCTCTGTATTTTCTGAAACATTCACTATACAGTTTCACAGCTTTGGGTACGAAACTTGTGTTTTAGAAGTGAGTTGGGCAAATGTTTCTGTTTCAATAAAGATCGGAACACATATTGTAGCAAGACTTAAAGAAAGCTTTGAAGCTCAAATGCAAGGCGAAAAAAAGCCCTATTTTCAGGCTGCTATCTTTAATTTAATGTTGGCTGGTGATCTTGCCAAAGCCTTGGAATATATTGATATAGCTTTAGCGGAAGTGCCAGGTGCTTATTATATGCATTTTGTAAAAGCAAATATCGAAAAGTTACTAGGTAATTCAGAAGCAGCGAAGAAAACTGCTGAGCAATGTTTTGAAGCTGCCGTTGCCGCTGGTAGTAACGATTATCAAAGATTGGCTAAGGATTTCATTTCCAGAAATTAATATCAGCTATCTCGTTTTGTATATCCCATGTTAGTGATTCAACTAGCATGGGATTTTTTTGTTGCCAGTTATCCTTATTTTTTTGGGTTTTATGTAAATAGCATGGGATATATAAATAATATCCTTAATTTAAATAGGAATTTAATTCGGCTCCCATTATCACCAATAATTTATTAAAATGAAAAAAAATTATCTAATTACATGCCTTGGCCTATTAATAGGAATTTCTGTATCAGCCCAGATTGATGCAGGACTTTTCCGTTTTCCAGATGTATCTAAAACAAAGATTGTTTTTACATATGCTAACGACCTTTGGATAGTACCCAAAGAAGGCGGATTGGCAATTAAATTAAGTTCAACTCCCGGAGTTGAATCCAATACCAAGTTTTCTCCTGATGGCAATACTATTGCATTTAATGCTGCTTATGATGGCAATCGAGATGTTTACACCATGCCTATAACTGGTGGGGTACCTCAAAGAATTACAGCTCATGGTTCTAATGATCGGGTAGTGGATTGGAGCAATGATGGAAAACAAATTTTATTTGCTGCCCCTCGCGAAAGTGGTAAACAAAGGTTTAATCAATTTTATTTAGTTCCTGCCACTGGTGGTATTGAAACAAAGTTGCCCCTGGCATATGCCGAATATGGAAGTTACTCACCGGATGGAAAACAAATGGCGGTTGTAATAATGAGTCAGGTAGGCCGTAACTGGAAGCGTTATCGTGGTGGTACTAATGGCGATATTCGCATCTATGATTTTGCAAAACAAAGCGAAGTAAATATTAGCGCTAATAGTGATGCAGGAGATGAATTTCCTATGTGGCACGAACAATCTATTTATTTTCTAAGCGATCGTGGTCCGGAAATGCGAATGAATATCTGGAAGTATGACACGCAGAAAAAAACATTTGAGCAACTAACAAAATTTACTGATTATGATGTGCATTACCCTTCACAAGGACCAGATGATATAGTTTTTGAAGCAGGTGGTAAATTATTTCTTTTCCCTTTTGCTACACAGGAACCCAAGGAAGTAAAAGTTAACCTGGTAAGTGATAAAACACTTATAAAATCAAAAAATGTTTCTGCTGCAGAATTTGCACAGCATTATGCAATTAGTAACGATGGGAAAAGAGTATTAGTGGAAGCAAGAGGCGATATTTTTAATGTGCCTGCTGAAAATGGGTTTATAAAAAATATCACCATGACGCAAGGTGTGGCAGAACGTTATCCTTCATGGTCGCCCGATGGAAGAACCATCGCTTACTGGAGTGATAAAAGTGGAGAATATGAGCTATGGTTTATGGAACTGGGAAAAGAAAATGCTGCAAGAAAAATTACTAATTATGGGGCTGGGTACCGCTATGGGATTTCATTTTCACCAAATAGCAAACAACTCGCTTTTATTGATAAAGCAGGTAAAATGAAATTATTTGATATCGCTTCAGGAAATACCACCGATATCGATCAGGGTCTTTACTTTTCACATGGTAATATGGAAGGATTTACTTTTAGTTGGTCGGCCGATAGTAGATGGTTGGCGTATAGTCGCGATTTAGAAAATCTGCACAATGCCGTTTTTATTTTCGATACTAAAGAAAATAAAACCACACAGGTTACCAATGGATATTATAGTTGTAATAATCCGGTATTTAGTGTTGATGGCAAATACCTTTTTGTGGCAACCAACCAAACATTCCAGCCTTATTATAGTGATGCGGATAATACATTTATTTATGCTAACAGTACACAACTAGCAGCTATTGGCTTGCAAAAAAACACCGCTTCACTTTTATATGCAAAAAATGATACGATTGCATTGAAAGATTTGGAAAAAGCGGTTGTAAAAGAAGAACCTAAAAAAGATAGTAAAAAGAAAGAAGATAAAGCCAAGCCAGCTGAAGCCGAAAAGAAAGTAGAAGTAGCAGCAGTTGTCATCGACTTTGAAGGGATGGAAGGTCGTTTAGAACTATTGCCATTACCTGCGGGTAATTTAAATTCTCTTGGGGCAATAAAAGGGAAATTAATTTATATGCGATATCCCAATACGGGTTCGACTGAAGGAAAAGGTTCTATTAAATTTTACGACCTAGAAAAGCGCGAAGAAAAAACAATTATAAATGATGTAGATGGATATACATTAAGCGGGAATGATGAAAAAATGTTAGTTGCAAAAGGGCCAGCTATGGCTGTTATTTCTCCTGAAGAATCGGCAAAGTTTGATAAGCCTTTACGTTTGAATGAAATGCAAATGACGATTGATCCAATGCTGGAATGGAAACAAATCTTTAATGATGCATGGCGGATTGAGCGGGATTATTTTTATGATAAAAATATGCATGGGGTAGATTGGGCATTAACCAAAGAAAGATATTTGAAAATTTTGAATGGTGCAACTACCCGGGAAGAAGTTGATTTTGTAATTGGTGAAATGATAGGAGAATTAAATTCTAGTCATACCTATCATGGTGGTGGTGATTTCGAAAAAGTGAAATCAGAACAAATTGGCTATTTAGGAATTAACTGGGAGGCAGATGGCAATTATTATAAAATTAAAAAAATAATCAAGGGCGCTATCTGGGATGCAGAAACAAGATCTCCTTTAGAGCGTACTGGAACTGATATTAAAGAAGGTGATTTTATTCTTGCTGTTAATGGCATTCCAGTTACTACTGAGAACGAACCCTATGTTGCTTTTCAAGGACTTGCAAATAAAACGGTAGAACTTACTTATAATACATCAGCATCATTAGCTGGTGCTAAGACTGCAGTGGTTAAAACGATGGATGATGAATATCGACTGCGAAATTTAGATTGGATAGAAGGTATGCGTAAACGAGTTGAAGAGGCAACTAATAGTGAAGTAGGATATATTTATGTGCCAAGTACCGGATTAGACGGACAAAGTGAATTAATGCGACAGTTTAATGCGCAATGGAATAAAAAAGCTTTGATCATCGATGAACGTTTCAATAATGGTGGTCAAATTCCAGACCGATTCATTGAAATGCTAAATCGTACTCCTTTATCTTATGTTGCCACAAGAGATGGTAAGCCTTGGCAGTTCCCTGGCTACGCCAATTTTGGTCCTAAAGTAATGCTCATCAATGGATGGAGCGGAAGCGGGGGAGATGCATTCCCCGACTATTTCCGTAAGAAAAATCTGGGACCATTAATCGGTACTCGTACCTGGGGAGGACTCATTGGCATTAGTGGTTATCCTGATTTTGTGGATGGTGGCAATATTACTGCTCCATCTTTCAGGCTTTATAATCCTGATGGAACATGGTTTAAGGAAGGACATGGTGTAGACCCTGATATTGAAGTGCCAGAAGATTTAGGAGCAATGGCTAAGGGTATTGATCTACAATTAGAGAGAGCAATTGTAGAGATAAAAAATTTATTGAAAACAAAAGAATTCAAAGCACCTGCGGTTCCAATGGTTGAGAAACGAAATTAACGTGTTGAACTAATATTGATTCATTTGCTAAAGCCCTCTGTAATTAATTTTACAGGGGGCTTTTTACAGCATGAAAATATTTTAATGCTTCTGGCATTAAAGCTTGTAAATTTTTAATTCTCTCTTCATCAGCCGGATGGTCACTTAAAAAGATGGGGGGCTTCTCTCCTCCCATCGCTGCCATTCTTTTCCAAAATGGTATGGCATCTTCCGGATTATATCCAGCCATTGCAGCAAATATTAAACCATAATGATCTGCTTCGTTTTCTTGCTTTCTGGAATTAGGTAACAATACTCCCACTTGAGCCGATGGCATATAAACCTGATTAAATATGCTTACCGTTTGAGGGTTATTACCTAATGCAATATCTCCTACGATACCCAATCCTTGTGCCAATAATTGTTCACTCATTCTTTCTCTGCCATGTCCTGCCACAGCATGTGTAATTTCGTGACCTAATACTATCGCCAATGCGGTTTCATTTTGCGCAATGGGTAAAAGTCCGGTATAACAAACCACTTTACCACCGGGCATACACCAGGCGTTCACTTCTTTATTTTCTACTAAATTAAATTCCCATTGATAGCCTTTTAGCGCATTCGGCATTCCATGTTCTTTATAATACTTATCAATTGCAATTGCAATTTTATTGCCAACCCGCTTCACCATTTCAGCATCTTTTGAATTATTGGGAATCACTTTGTTTTTATTCAAAAATTCTTTGTACTGACTTACGGCTAAGGATTGAACCTGGCTTTCGGGAACCAGCGTTAATTGGCTTCGCCCTGTAATTGTATTCCGAGAACAGGAAACAATGAACAAAACTATAATTACAGCAGATAAATACTTTTTGATCATGATCTAATTATTTTGATGATAATATTCCAATAAATGGATATGGATATTAATTGGCAAATAGTATGCCTATTTTTTTCTTATACAAAAGTTTTCGACTAAAATTGGTGAATAAATTCAAAGTCCTATCAACCCTTTACTTTATTTCAATAGTTAATGAGGAAAAATTTATTTAAATTACTCATTTAAGTTACATGACTTCAAAAAGAGTAAAATGAAACTAAAGCTATCTGTACAGTTAATTTTTAACCTTTTTTTTTCAATGTTTTTGCTTCAAGCCCAATCAATTCCCAAAGTGGAGAATGGCACTATTGAACGTATTGAAAAACTAAGCTCTAAATATGTTGACGCAAGAAATGTTGATGTTTGGTTGCCGGATGGCTATAGCCCTAAGAAAAAATATGCAGTATTGTATATGCATGACGGACAAATGCTATTCGACTCCACCACCACTTGGAATAAAAAATCATGGGATGTTCATAAAATAATAACTCGACTCTTAAAGGAAGGGAAACTTCAGGATCTTATTGTTGTGGGAGTTTGGAATGGCGATAAAAGTAGACACGCGGATTATTTTCCACAAAAACCTTTTGAAAATTTAGATGCCAAGAAAAAAGAGTTAGTATTAAGTGCTGCTAGAAATAATGGGGTATCTGTTTTTGGAAATTATCAAATTCAATCTGATGGGTATCTCAAATTTTTGGTAGAAGAGTTAAAACCATTGATTGATAAAAAATATAGTACCAGAAAAGATGCGGCACATACTTTTATTGCAGGCAGTAGTATGGGTGGTTTAATTTCAATGTATGCCATCTGTGAATATCCAAATGTATTTGGTGGAGCGGCTTGCTTATCAACCCATTGGCCTGGAATTTTTGTAACGAAAGACAACCCAATTCCAGATGCCTTTGTTGATTATTTAAAAAACAATCTTCCCAACCCGAAGCAGCATAAATTTTATTTTGATTATGGAGATAAAACATTGGATGCTATGTATCCGTCGTTACAAAAAAAGGTGGATGAAGTAATGAAGACAAAAGGTTACAATGAAAAAAAATGGATAACAAAATATTTTCCCGGACAAGATCACAGCGAAGGATCCTGGAGAAGCCGCTTTGAAATGCCACTCGAATTTTTACTTGGGAAATAATTAAAATCTACATTATGAATCACAGCTCAATGCCCAATCGTGTACTCTCACTTGATTTTATGCGAGGTTTGATTATGATACTGTTAATGCTTGAAAGTGCTGGGCTGTATGAATCTTTAAATAATTCATTAGAAGGTAATGCTGCACAATTATTGACACAACAATTCTTTCATCATCCCTGGAATGGAATTCGATTTTGGGATTTAATACAGCCTGGATTTATGTTCATGGCAGGTACAGCAATGGTTTACTCCTTGCAAAGACAGCAGAATGAAGGAGTTCCTTGGAATCGATCATTTATTAAAGTATTGAAAAGATCAGGTTGGCTTTTCTTCTGGGGAGTGTTTGATTATGCGGTGCGACCAAATGGACTATCATTTGAACTCTGGGATGTACTTACACAATTATCAGTAACAACACTTATTGCTTTCCTGATTTTTCGTTGGGAGTTTAAGTGGCAATTTATATTCAGTTTATTTCTTTTACTACTCACAGAAATTCTGTATCGTTTTGCGCATATTTCGGGGTTTGATCAACCATTCACAGACCAACAGAATTTTGGTAACTACGTGGATGTACTACTAATGAATAAAATCAACAAGGGTGGATGGGTTGCAATTAATTGCATACCTACTGCTGCTCATACCATTTGGGGAGTTTTAGCGGGAAAGTTATTACTGTCTGACTTATCATCTAAAGTAAAAATAAAATGGCTTTTAGTTGTTGGAGCTATATTTCTAATTATTGGATTTGGAATGGACATGACTATTACTCCTGTCATTAAACGTATTGCTACAAGTTCCTTTGTATTTGTTTCAGGTGGTTATTGTTTGCTTTTTCTGGCATTAAGCTATTGGTGGATTGATGTGAAAGCTCATAAAAACTATCTTCAGTTTTTCACAGTGGTAGGGATGAATTCTATTTTTATCTACCTATTTATTGAAATTGTAGCAGACCGTTGGTTTTCTGAATATATTCATGCATTTGGGAAGGGATTACTTCCTTATTTAGGATGTACTACTAATACTATTGGAATGATTAGTGCATTGGCTGTATTTGCTTTAGAATGGAAAATGTGCCAATTTTTATACAAAAAGAAAATCTTTTTGAAGATTTGATCCTGCTACTTTAGGATACGAAAATTTAAAGAAAACTTCTTTTCAATTAAAAGTTTTCTCCAATCAATGAATAAAAGCATACACAGAATAAATATGCCCAATGCAATTCCTGATAGACTTTTCCATGTTAGAAAACCCTTTAAAAAACTTGCTGTATTATTTGCTACATAATCTCCTGTAAATACCATTAATAAATCGCTTAAAAATTTACCGACAAGGAAGGTTGGCACAATATAAATGGCTTTTATTTTGGCAATACCTGCTGCAGTAAATAAACTTGTAGTTGGAAGGGGCATTAAAGTATATAAAAAAACGAAGGCTTGAATCTTCCATCCTTTATCAGCCAACTTTGTTCCAATAAAATGGAGGTCTTCATTTTTCTCCAATTTAATATAACGATCTGATAAATATGGGATGTACAAAAACAAAGTGTATCTACCTAAAGCTGATCCAAGAACACCTGAGATTAGAACGTACCAAATATTTAAATCAAATTTCATTTGAAAAAATACCATTACGGTCCATGCGGGCGGACCGAAAAATGGCAAAAGGTCTACAAGAAATGCTGCTGCAAAAACAGAAAGGTAATACCACATATCTATTGAAAGTTACTTAAACATTCTCAATTATCTACTACTTTAATGTCAGTTCTATGGTCAGCAGGATTTCGCTTATCATACTTTATTTTAAATGCCTCTAAGTTTGGTCGATATTTCCTTTCTCTTTTTAGTTCATAATTGTAAAATGCTTTGCCTGCTTCATTTAGAAAAGGTTGTCCAACGCTTTCAAATTCATATTTGTCATCATTCAATATTTCATCTTTGTTTACATAAATAGTAG
Organism: Bacteroidota bacterium; assembly: GCA_026391125.1. Classification (GTDB taxonomy): domain Bacteria; phylum Bacteroidota; class Bacteroidia; order Chitinophagales; family Chitinophagaceae; genus Sediminibacterium. The sequence goes on along the minus strand of JAPLEO010000001.1, from coordinate 9,557 downwards.
CAGCAAGCATGTACTCTATTTTATTTTTTAGATCGATAACATATGAAACATCCGTTAGGAATCCGTATGCCCATCCTACTTTATTAAATACCCGAATATTTGATGGCATCTTATGCGTGCTATCCAGGAAAAAGAATTTAACATAACTATTATAAAATATCGAATCATTGTATTTCGGATAACTTGTTTCTGAAGGATATTGGGAGAGAAATTTTAATAGAAAATCTCTATCATTTTTTTCTAAATCAAATCTTTGTTTCTCGGGTACTGATAATGGAAACAAAACCGATTGTAGCATCTGTTGAAAATCTTCTAAAGGAATATAATTGTGTTTCGTAAAGTCAAAGGGCTCGTTAATTAAACTATCGTTTTTATTTAAATATCCTTTCCCTAATAAAAATTGCCTGTTAAAGTCAAAAGGGATAGTATTATAAGCAGCAGCTTGTTCAAAGAATGGCTTGCCATCATCTGTCAAAAATTTAATTGGATTGGTATGTCTATTCTGTTCTTCAGTAAATCCCATAAACTGTCTTGTAATTCTTAACCTCTTATAGCCTTTTTGATGTAAGCTTGCATTAATAGCCTCTTGCCCCATAAATTGATACATACGATTATAAGGGTCATTTTCACTAATTAAGAAAGCGCGTTTAATGAAATTGCCAATACTTGGATAACCAGTTTCGGATGTGCTGTCTCTGATCAGTGGTTTTTGTCCAACGTAGTTGCTATCATACTGCATGCGGGTGTATTTGTTTAACCCAGGTTGATTTAGCTGATTTAATTTTTCAAGTGAAAGAAAAGCCAAAGGCATTTTAACCATGGAAGCTGGATTATAATAACTTTCCGCATCATAGTTAAAATAGAAATTATTAAAACTAGGTATGTTTTGTTTATCTCTATTTATCTGCGTATAAATCATTTGCAGACGATAATTTGTAGGGTTTTGTAAAACCATTTTTGAAATGCTGGAGGATGTTCGCCCTAAAATTTGAAGTAGTAGACTGTCTGTTTTAGGCTGAGCATAAGAACTACTAGTAAAACACAATACAATATATGGGAGGATCTTTTTTAGCATATGGGAAGTTACAAAATTTAACATTCTAATTTTATGGCTAGAACTTATTAGTTTTGAATAGAATCAATTATTATGGCTAAGCTTTTCTCTTCTTTCAAAATTAAATCTGTTCAATTAAAAAATAGGATTGTAATTTCTCCTATGTGTCAATATTCAGCAGAAGATGGTTTTGCAAACGATTGGCATTTAGTTCATTTAGGAAGCCGTGCTGTTGGCGGTGCGGGTTTAATTATTGCTGAAGCTTGTGCCGTTTCGCCAGAAGGCAGAATTTCTCCTTACGATATCGGCCTTTGGAAAGATGAGCACATACCAAATCTTAAAAGAATTACCACATTTATAGAAGCACAGGGCTCTGTTCCGGCGATCCAGTTAGCACATGCAGGAAGGAAAGCAAGTTGTGCTCAACCTTGGAAAGGAGGAGAAATGTTACACAAAGAAGAAGGTGGCTGGCAAACCGTTGCACCAACTGCGATTCATTTTAATGAAAAGTATTCTATGCCCATTTCATTAAATATAGAAGGAATACATAAACTGGTGGAAAGCTTTAAAGCCGCTGCAAAAAGGGCTTTTGAAGCGGGGTTTAAAATCATAGAAATTCATGCAGCTCACGGATACCTTATTCATGAATTCTTTTCTCCATTATCAAATCAAAGGATGGATGCATACGGAGGAAGTTTTCAAAACAGAATTCGATTTCTTTGTGAGGTAGTAACAGCTGTTCAGGAAGTATGGCCTGCAGAACTCCCTTTATTCGTGCGAATTTCAGCAACAGATTGGGTAGACGGTGGTTGGAATATTGATGAATCCGTTGAATTGTCCAGCATTTTAAAAGAGATGGGTATTGATTTGATTGACTGCTCTTCTGGCGGCAATATTAGTAATGTACGAATCCCCTTGTCTCCTGGTTACCATGTGCCTTTTTCAAAAAAGATAAAAGAGGCAACTGGCATTTCTACTGCTGCAGTTGGATTAATTACGGATGCTCAACAAGCAGAAACTATTTTACTGAATGAGGATGCTGATTTGATTCTTTTTGCACGAGAATCTTTACGCAACCCTTATTTCCCATTGAATGCAGCATCTGCACTCAATGAGAAAATAGATTGGCCGATACAATATGATCGAGCAAAAAAATAATTAAGGAGTTAGTCCACCTGATGCTTCAATGCACTGTCAAACAATTATTTTTTCAATGCCAATTTTGATGTGCTTCCATTTATGAAGGCTTTTTTTGCAGGAGGCACAAATGATATTAGAGCATTTAGGGCAAGATCATTGGGTCCGGGTACTTATTATGCAGGTAATGCCTCAACAAGCAAGGTTGTATTATCAGAACAGCCCGGTGATATTAAGTTGGAATTTAACTCTGAATTGCGCATGAAATTATTCTCTATTCCATTTTTCACTTGGCCACCAAGCATATAGTAATAATAGAACTAAACTTAATAAAATCAAAGGAAGAATCAAAAAGTGCCTCATGGATATTTTGTTATACTGCTTTGTATCAGATATACTATCAAATTTCTTTTTTTTTAAAGCGATACCCACTTAATACTCGGTGAATACGTAGCTAAAATCGGTCATGTGAATTTTAAAAGAAATAAAATCGGGACTAACTAAAAACATGAATGCTATCAAATTAATTTCAAAAAGTTTTTTTAACTGTTGAAATGGAAAGTGCTACATCTACATTATTTGATAAAACCAGGCTACTGCCCCCTATAAAATAATCTCGCCTGTTTATTTTAAAATCAGCTTTGAAAAGATATCCGGTTTTATCCTGTTCGGCTGTGAATTCAAATTTAATTTGCCGGGTTACATCTTTAATCATCAATTCCCCTTCAAACCAATATTGGTTTTTTAATGAGGCTTTTGTTATTGATTTTGATATGATGTAAATAGTCGGATATTTTTCTACATAAAAATAATCGCGTGATTTTAAATGGTTATCCCTTGTTCTATTTTTTGTAAAAATCGATTCAGCATCTACACTCATGTCAAAACTTGCATCTTTCAATTTATTTGGATTAAAATCGATATCTCCTTTTATACCACCCAAGCTTCCCTCGGTACTAATACCGAAATTGTTAATGAAGAATTTTACGGAAGATGATTTCTCTACTGGAATATATGTCTGGGATAGACATAGCAAAGAAATAAAGCATGAATTTAATAATATCAAAAAAGATTTCCATCTCATCAGGACTATAATTATTTAATCGAATCAGGCGGTTAAAATTAGATAATAAAAGCGACTATTTTCTACATAATCTGCCAATTATATAGCTATTTGTAGTAGATCGACTACGTAAGTTTGCTTATTTATGTTATTTTTTGGCTGACGAATTAGAGCAATCTTTACATCCTCATAAATGCTAATTGAAAACATTTATGCAGGCCATTTTTAAGATTTCCCTAAATCTAAATAATGAAAAACATAACTTATCACCCGTTATTGATGCAACAGAAAAAAGTGCCATATATCCTGATATTGGCCATTCTGACAATTTGTTTTTTTGTCGTTTTAATACTAGAAAAACACATTAATACTAGTAGATCCATGTTAATCCTTTCGATGGCGATTGGAATATGTTCTATTGGATTTATTTCATTTGTCCTTTTTCAGAGCTGGAAAGGGATGAAACTCCTAAGTAGTTTAGAACGACAAGGAAAGATCAGTGAAGAAAAATACCAATACATTATTAATAATGTAGCATCTGTTGTTTTCACAATTGATTTACCGGGTAATTTTACTTTTATAAGTAAGCGTAGTCTGCAACTTACAGGATATACTTCTGAAGAATTAGATGGCAAGCATTTTACCAGCATTTTAGACCCACAATGGAAAGAACGGGTTTTTGAGAATTATTATAGTCAATACTTGCATCTTATTGGTGAAACCATTTATGAATTTCCAATTGTAAATAAAAATGGGTATAAAAAATGGGTAGAACAGTGTGCTGTTTTAATTATGGAGAATGGTAAACCGATAGGATTTCATTGTATCGTAAGAGATATATCAGATAAAAAACAAATTCAGTTTGAATTGGAAGAAACTGAAAAAAATCTGAAACATCAGCAGTTTCAATTACAATCAGTTTTAGATAATACTACATCCATCATTTTCATTAAGGACTTACAAGGTAAATACACGGTAGCAAACCAACGATTCATGGATCTATTGCAGGTACAAAAAAATCAGGTGATAGGATTTACTGATTACAATCTTACTTCAAAAGATCAGGCTGATTATTTTTCTTCTCTTGATGCGAAAGTTATTTCAGAAAGAAAACCAATCGAAGTTGAACAAATTATTGAGGGCCCGAATGGACCAGTGAATCTGCTTCTTGTTAAATTCCCACTATTTGATCAGAATAATAATGTATTTGGCATAAGCGGTATCGCAACAGATATTTCAGAAAGAACTCAATATCAAAAAGAGCTCATTAGCGCAAGGCAATTGGCTGAAAATGCCAAATTATTACAAGAACAGTTTCTAGCCAATATGAGTCATGAAATTCGTACCCCTATGAATGGGATACAAGGTATGACAAACCTGTTATTAGAATCATCGCTTAATAGTGTGCAAGAAAAATATGCTACTATCATTAAAAGATCGGTTAATAACCTTTTGGTGATCATTAATGACATTTTAGATTTCTCTAAGATCCAGGCAGGTAAATTAAGCATTGAAGAAATCGCATTCGATATGCGAGAGTCATTAGACGCCATCAGACCTCTTTTTGCACATCGTCTGGAGAAAAAGCATTTAGATTTTGAATTAAATATGGATAATAAGGTTCCCAATTTTTTGATTGGAGATCCTTATCGGTTGAACCAAGTATTAGTAAATCTTGTTGGAAACGCAATTAAGTTTACTGAAAAAGGTAAAATTGTATTGAGTGTATCTATGAAAAATGAAACAGGCAATTCTGGAGTCCTTCGTTTTTCAGTAAAGGATAGTGGCATTGGAATTGAAGAAGATAAATTGAAATTGGTTTTTGAAAGTTTTTCTCAGGCTAGTGTTGATGTAGCTCGAAAATATGGTGGTACAGGTCTTGGATTAACTATAAGCAAACAATTAGTAGAACTTCAAAATGGTAATATTTGGGTAACCAGCAAGTATGGAGAAGGGTCTGAATTTATTTTTGAATTACCTTATCGTTTTGCTGCTGAAAATGATGTAACAGGAATGTGTCGTTTGAATGACTTAGATTTTTCAAAACTACTACTCGGAAAGAAAGTATTGGTTGCTGAAGATAATTCAGTAAATCAATTTTTAATTGATCACGTTTTAAATAGTGTAGGCATCTTCCCAACAATTGTTAACAATGGTCAGGAAGCCATTGAAAAACTAAAAAAAGGAAAATCTTTTGATGTAATTCTGATGGATTTGCAGATGCCAATTTTGGATGGATACAAGACCACAGACTTTATCAGAACAGAATTAAAGAATGATACTCCAATTGTTGCAATGACAGCAACGGCTATGAAAGGAGAATTCGAAAAATGTTTAGAGGTTGGATTTACAGATTATATGTCAAAACCTTTTGAATTTGTTGATCTCTATAAAAAACTTTGTACTGTTCTAAATATTAAGATTGTGGAAACTGTTGCCGATGATTCAGAGATTATAGTTACAGATAACAATACTAAAATAAATGAGATAAAACCTTATAACCTAAGTTACTTCGAAAAAATATTAAAGAAGAAAGATTTAGTGGAACTTTTGAAACCACTTTTCGAAAGTTTAAATACTGAAATACATTTAATTGTAGACTCAATAGAAAATAATGACTGGATCACTGTTGCAAAAATGGCTCATAAACTCAAAAGTAGTGTTGGATATATCAAGGCAAATGACTTATTGATGATCTTACAAAAAATTGAAACTAATGCAACGATGGTTGAAAAACGAGCACTACTTCATAGCGATGTTGAAAACTTAAAGCGATTAGCTGATGAGGTAAAAAGACATTTGGCCCTTGAAATAAAAGCATTAATAAATGAATTGGCAGTTGCATGCTAACAATAGTAATGTATGATTTAGGGGATTGTACATTTAGAAGGCTACTTAATTAAGTAGCCTTTCTTTTTAAAATAAATGCCTTTTAAATTCGTTAAAGTATTGAACAATTTCGTCTTCAATAATATTTCAATGACAGCAAATGAAGTACTTCGGCTTTTATATCTTTTTAATTTTTCTTTTAATAACCCCCATGAATGGGATTGCGCAACCCTTTGGTATTAAGGTTTGTGGTCCGGAATTTGGTCAAACTAAATTCCCCGGTGTTTATGGGGTTGATTTTATTTACCCCGACTCTGCGGAACTGCAATACTTTCATAACAAGGGGTTTCGAATGATTGATATTCCATTTAGATGGGAAAGGGTTCAGCCAAAATTGATGGCAGATTTGGATTCGGTTGAAATGAGTCGGATGTATACTTTGATAAGAACCTGTAATTCTATTGGATTGCAAGTTAAATTAACCCTTCAGAATTTTGGGAGATATACCATGAACGACAAAATTTGGGTGATAGGCTCAAAGCAATTGCCATCTAAAACATTGGCAGATGTTTGGAAAAGGTTGGCTTTTGCATTGAAAGGGTATGACAATATTTATGGCTTTCAAATAATGAATGAACCCCATGATATGTTTGAAATGTCTTGGTTAAAAATTGCTCAGGAAGCAATCAATGGCATTCGAACAGTTGATAAGACCCATATCATTTTTGTTTCTGGGTCTGAATTTTCAAATTCAATTGATTGGAAAATTAATAATGACCAATTAAAGTCTTTAGTAGATAGTAGTGATTTGCTGGTTTATGAAGCGCATTGTTATTTTGATCGCGACTTCACTGGACGCTATTTGAATTCAAAAGGAGGTACAGATCGAACGTATGATTATAATATTAATAGTACAGACGATGGAGTTGAAGCAATAAAGCCATTCGTAAAATGGTTGAAAAAGAATAATAAAAAAGGGTTTATTGGCGAATATGGGGTTCCTGATGATGATCCAAGATGGCTGGTAGTACTTGACAAGTTCCTATATTATATCAATATTAATGGAGTAAATGGTGCTTATTGGGCAGCCGGTCCTTGGTGGGGAAATTATCGTTTATCTATTGAACCAAAGGAAGGGAAGGATCGTCCACAGATGCAAATCTTAGAAAAGTATCTCACCATATCTCATTAGGATATGAGATCGACTATTTATGCAAAATATTGAATTATAGTAGGGTTAGCTTTAAGATCAGCAAGTTCTGATTCTCCTAAAGGTTTTGGCATAAAACCAATCACTAAGGGATGATTTTCTGACATTTCTAAATCGGTTGGATTTACGCTTGAGGACAGGATGATTACCTTGGTAGTATCATGAAGCATCTTATACTTATTTGTAAATACTTCCAAAAATTCCCATCCATCCATTACCGGCATATTGATATCTAGAAATATAAGGGATGGTAAGGTTTGTGATTCTTTGGGTAATTTGGATTGAAGTTCAAAATATTCCAGTGCAGATTCAGCTTTATCATATTTTAACAAAGTGCCACAAAATGACTGCTCTTTAAGAATCAAATCATTCAACATTAAAACAATCGGGTCGTCGTCTATGCACATTGCAACCTGAATCATACCATTTTGAATTAAAAGTTAGTATAAATGTAGCTTCTTTTTCATTAATATTTTAAAACTACCTCAATTTTAAAAGCAAGTTGTTTAAGTTGGTTTAATTAAACTAGTTTTAATTTTGTAAAAACTTAATCATACATTATTTTTATAGGTTATAGGTTCTGATTGAATTGGAAGGTAATATTCTGATAAAATACAAGATTTGATAAAAGATATATTTCTAATAGATGATGATAGTTTAGTTAATTTCCTTAACCAAGAAATTATTAAAGACGCATATCCCGATAAAAAAGTTAGAAGCTTCGAAAGTGCAACTGAGGCTTTAGAGGATATAAAAGAAAACATCAGGACATCTCGTTGTCCATTGCCCCAACTAATTTTACTTGATATTAATATGCCGGTAATGGATGGGTGGGAATTTTTGGATGAATTTAATCAATTACCAAAAAACATTATAAAGGATTGCAAAGTAATTATGCATACCTCTTCGATAGATCCTCGCGACATTGAAAAGGCAAAAACTTATCCTGCTGTAATTGATTATGTTACTAAGCCACTGACTATTCAAACATTGGCAAAAATATTTACTCCATAGTGTTAAATCACCCAGCACTTAGTTTGTCTAAATATCAATATAGAAATTAACTTAGATTAATGATACAAATAAAGTATTCGTGAAAAATTCTATCATTTCATTAACTATTTTAGGTATTCTCTTTTTTGCAGAAAATGCGTATTGCCAGAATACGGTAGATTTTTTTGCGAATGGAAATGAAAAGCTTCAACAAAAAGATTATAAAAATGCAGTGCAGGAATATTCAAAAGCACTTACGTTAGAACCTAATAATGCCGATATATTTTTCAATAGAGGTTATTGTAGAAGTATGTATGCCGATCATGTTGGAGCTATCGAAGACTATAGCAAGGCATTAACTCTTTTTCCTACCATACCCAATGCTTATTATAATCGGGGAATTGAAAAGTATGCAATAAACGATTTCAAAGGAGCCATCTACGATTTTTCAATCGCTTTAGTACTGGATCAAAATAATTCAGATATCTATTTTAAAAGGGGCTTGGCACGGTCTGTTTTGAACGACCATTTTGGCGCATTACAAGACTTCACTAAAACAATATCTCTTAGTCCAAGAACTGTTAATATTTATTTCAACAGAGGGTTAGAAAAAGGATATTTGAAAGATTTCAGTGGAGCCATTTTAGACTATAATAAAGCAATTGAAATGGATTCCAATTCGATTAATTTATTTTTCAATCGAGGAATTGCAAAAGCGCGGTTAAATAACCATGTAGGGGCAATTAAGGATTTTGATCAGGCCCTAAAACAGAATCCTAAAAATGTAGATATCTATTTTAATAGAGCAATATCAAAATCAAGTATGAAAGATTCAATTGGTTCCTTTCAGGATTTGGATAAAACAATTGAATTGGAACCTTCTAATATGGATGCATATTTCAGTAGAGGTTTGATGAATATGGGATTTAAAAGATTTGCTACAGCAATTAATGATTTCTCCAAGGCAATTGAATTGAATCCTAAAAATGACGCAGTTGTTTATCAGCGAGCAATGGCAAAACTTAGTATGCTTGATAAAACTGGTGCGTGTGAAGACTTGACGCTAGCTAAAAATTTAGGATCTGCTGAAGCTGCAATTCAACTTGCAAAATCCTGTAAATAAGTCATATATTTTCACTAGCGTTTTGATATTAGTCGAAGATATTCAATTGGTTACGATTTAGCTCTTTGAAATTTTGTTGTATTGGGTTTGCGAAAAGTTCATTTATCGGTACTTTGTCAAAGACAGATATGCTGATAACTTGTAGCAT
>JAPLEO010000090.1 GCA_026391125.1 Bacteroidota bacterium | reverse complement strand
TGATGCAACAGCACATGCAGAAATCTTAGCCATCACTTCTGCTTTTAATTTCTTAGGAGCTAAATACTTGCCCGAAGCAACGCTATACGTTACCCTTGAGCCATGTTTAATGTGTGCAGGGGCATTGTACTGGGGAAAGATCGGCAGGATCGTTTATGGTGCATCAGATGCAAAAAATGGATATCTCCACCATACCAAAGAACCCGGCCCCTTCCCTGCTAAAACTAAAATCACCAAGGGGATTCTGGAAGCGGAATGTGCCTTTCTCATTCAAAGTTTTTTCAGAGAACGACGTTAACCCCAGGTTTCAACCTGGGGGGTCGACAAGGTTTTACATATTCATTTAGAAATTGTTACATGTTTACGAGTTCAGAAACAATTAAGCGTTGCTAATCGTAATTTAGCATTAAGCAACTAAATTTGTTTCTCTTAACTTTTAAAAATAATACTATGTCATTTACACTAGCAGCACTTCCATACGCACACGATGCTTTGGAACCACATATCGATACACTGACCATGCAGATCCACCATGGCAAACACCACCAAGCATATGTCGACAATTTGAATAAAGCCGTTGCAGGTACTCCTAATGAAGGAAAAACATTGGCTGAATTAGTTGCTGTTGCAGGTACAATTAGTCCGGCAGTTCGTAACAACGGTGGCGGACATTGGAACCATACTTTCTTCTGGGAAAGCCTTGCTCCACAAGCAGGCGGAACTCCTACTGGTGCTTTAGCAGATGCTATCACAGCAGCATTTGGAACTTTCGACGCATTCAAAGAAAAATTTGCAGCTGCAGGTATGACTCGCTTCGGTAGCGGTTGGGCTTGGTTGATTGTGAAAGATGGTAAACTAGAAGTTTCTTCAACTCCTAATCAAGATAATCCTTTGATGGATGTTGCAGATGTAAAAGGTCAGCCGATTCTTGGAGCAGATGTTTGGGAGCACGCATATTATTTAAAATATCAAAACCGCAGAGCAGATTATTTAGCTGCTTTTTGGAATGTAGTAAACTGGACTAAAGTTGCTGAGCGTTTTGCTGCAGCAGTTTAATCTTCCATAAAAAGTATTAGTTTTAATCCCGTCCCGAGTTCTCGGGACGGGATTATTTTTTAAAAAAAACACTATGAGAAATTCTGCCATTCTTTTGTTTGCCTTTGTTGTATTGTCTTCTTGTTCTGGAAGTCTTAAACGGATCTATGTAATGAGTAAAGGTCCATCGAAATACGATGAAGCTGCAAAGACCATTACTGCAAAAGATGGCAATGGACACGAAGAGAAAGTAATTAATATTTCAAGTAGTGAAGTTGCATTAAAACTAAACGGACCAACTGGAGAAGCAGCCATCAATCTCAAAGAAAACGGATTGTATGTACTCAACATAAAGAATGATACTATTATTGGAAGCTTGCAGAATTATGTTTCTACAAAAAACCAAAAAGACATCATGAGTCAGGATGAACTAAAAGTAAAAATTGATTCCTTGCAACAATTGGTAGCAGCAAAAAATGTGAGCGCTGCAAATCATAATTTTTTTATACTTCCTAATCAAGCAGTAAAAATTACAGACAACTTGGAAGCCATTGTGGTAGGGCCATTCCATCAAATGACAACTGCAGAAAAAGTAGATGGTAAAGCGCCAGAAGTTTATCGCTTTTACAGCATTCGCGAAATCAGAGAAACCATTATTAAATTAGAAGGGTTTATTAGAAGGGTTTACAATTGTTCAACCAGCAAAATAATTAGGGAACAGGATCGTATCCATGTCCACCTCCTGGTCTGCATTTACTAACACGTTTAATAGAAAGTAAAAGTCCTTTAACGGGTCCATGTTTTTTCAAAGCCTCAGCCGCATACTGTGAGCAGGTGGGCGTGAATCTGCATTTGGGTCCGAGTGCAGGCGAGATCACCCATTGATAAAAACGGATGAGTATCATAAAAGGAAGAATGAGTATTTGCTTGAGAAGCGAAATAACTTTTTCCATATCAAGATTTGTTTTGAAAACTGTTTCCTAATTTCTGCAAAACCAACGGCATTTTTTCTGCGATCAAAACTGTTTCATTCATGTCTTTACCCACAAATAAAATAAACACTGAGAGTTGTTTTTTTTCTGGCAACAAATCAAGCAAGTTGTGTTTATGTAAACGATACGCTTCACGAATCAATCTTTTTACACGATTACGATCAACTGCTTTTTTAAAGTAACGAGAACTAGCACCCACAGCAATTTTCGCAGTACTCAATGATTCAATATCCTGCATAGAATAAGTAATCTTGAGTGGGTATACATTCAAAGATTTACCCTCACTGCTTTTCAATTTTTCGGATGTGGAATAAGTAAATCTTTTTGTTGTCATGTCTACAAAACTAAAAAACCTCATCCCGATTTATAGGGATGAGGCTAAATATTTTATACGGTGGACCCGAATATTATTTTAATCCTTTCTCGCTAGAAACAGAAAGTTTCTTGCGGCCTTTCGCTCTGCGGCTTGCTAATACCTTGCGGCCATTTGCAGACTCCATACGTTTACGAAAACCGTGTACGGTTTTTCTACGACGTTTGTGTGGTTGGAATGTACGTTTCATGTTATCGATTTTTTACTAACCCGGTAATATTGTTTCGTTTCATGCCTGCAGTCACCATACTGCTGCTTGTGAAAGGACGGCGAAGGTAAGGATTGTACACCAAAAGGCAAAAGAATCAAAGAAAAATATGTTGCGATTTAACTTCCCTACCAAAAAACAGACTAGCATGGTTGTCAAAATCAAGGGCAGAGTCGGTTGTACAAAATCGTAAGCTTCCAGATTTGCTGATCAGATTTTCCATATCGTGATGGCTTTCAAGCCATTGCAATAAACTTTTGGCAACTATCTCACCCTGCGAAACCAGGGTGATGCCAGCAGGCAAATACTGTTTTATTTTATCCATCAAGAGCGGATAATGCGTACAAGCCAACAAAATGGTATCAATTTTGGGGGATTGAGCCAATAAATCCTGTAAATATTTTTGTACGAAATAGTTTGCTCCCTCACTCTCAAATTCCCCATTTTCAATCAGGGGCACCCACATGGGGCAGGCTTGTTGAAAGACTTCTCGTCCTGGAAAAAACTTATGAATCTCAATGGGATAGCTTTCACTCAACACTGTTCCCGCAGTTCCAAGGATTCCGATAGCACCATTTGTAGAATAATTACCAATGATTTCTGTGCTTGGTCGAATGACTCCCAACACCCTTTTATGCGACCCGATTTTGGGTAGATCCTTCTGCTGAATATTCCTAAGAGCCTTTGCTGATGCCGTATTACAGGCAAGAATCACCAGCTCACAACCCTGTTCAAAAAACCATACCACGCATTGTAATGTATACTGATAAACTGTTTCAAAAGAACGTGGGCCATAGGGAGCTCGGGCGTTGTCTCCTAGATACAGATAATCGTACTCAGGCAATTGCTTAACAATTTCCTTGAGAACGGTTAATCCGCCGTAACCACTATCAAAAACGCCAATGGGGCTTTTCTTCATGGCACAAAAATAAGAACCCCATCGCATTGATGGGGTTCTTAAAATATATTTATGCTAAATAATTATCCTTTTTTAGGAGCAGGCTTAGTTGCAGGAGCCGTAGTAGTACTTGCTGGAACTGGAACGCCTTGGTTCTTCAATTCTTCAATTACTTCCTTAGGCAGGTTTAATTTCAAATCTTGTGCAACTTTAATAGAAAGGTTGTCACCGATTGGAGACTTCAACAAAGCATCGCTACGGAAAATATGAGAATACTTTTGTTCACGAATGATCTTCTCTAATGAAGCGTAGATCTTTTGTTTGAATGGAACTAACAGCTCTTCTTGTTTTGCTTGAACAGCTTGTTGTTGATATTGCTGCCAATTTACTAATTGGTATTTGATCTGGTTTAATTCTTTCAAAGCTTGCTCTCTAGCTCTTGCAGGCATAGTAGCAGAATCTTTTTTGAAGATGCTATCTCTACGGTTAAACTCGCCTACTTTATATTCATAATCTACTGCCAAAGAATCTTTAGCAAAGCTTTGTAAAGCTGCGGTTACTTTATCGATATCTGGCATCAAACCCAATACACTCTCTTCGTCAAAAGTTCCGATTTTGGTTTGAGCATTGGTGTGATTTGTAAATAAAAGGCTTGCAAAAACAGCCACACACACAAATAATACTTTCTTCATTTTAGTGAATTTATAATTGATAGTTGTTTAAAATTTAATCCCCATTTCCTTCAGAAGTTCATCGCTCTTATCCAGTTTCGGGTCGGCAAATATAATGGTAATTCCTTCACTTTTATCCAATACAAAATCATAAGACTTTGCAAGGGCCATTTTCTGGATAGCGTTGTATACTTTGTCCTGTATAGGTTTAACTAATTTTTGGCGTTCCTTAAACAAATCGCCTTCATATCCAAATCTCCTTTTCTGAAGGTCTCTGATCTCTTTTTCCTTAACAAATAATTCATCTTCACGCTTCTTTTTCAACTCGTCGGTTAGCATAAATTGCTCAGCGTCGTAGTTCTTGTACATTTTATCCAGCTGCTCCTGACGGTCGTCGATCTCTTTTTGCCATTGCTGACTAATCGCCTGCAAACGCTTATCTGCCTCTTTGTACTCTGGAATCTTATCCAATACATATTTAGTATCAATTACTGCATACCGCTGTTGAGCTGATACGAATCCAGTAAAACCGATCATCGCTAAGAGAACAAAAGCTAATTTTTTCATACGAGCTGTTTTTTGTTTGATTATTCAGGCTCAAATCCTAGCATGAAGGTAAACCTTGCAGCGTCTTTCATGTTATTGCCTGGTGTAAACCTATCCAATCCTATGCCATAATCAAATCCAAGCAAACCAAACATTGGTAAGAAGAAACGCATACCTAAACCAACTGATCTACGTAATTGGAATGGATTGTAATCCTTCATTGAATACCATCCATTTGCAGCTTCAAAGAAGCCCAATGCATAGATCGTACTGCTCGGATTCAAACTCAATGGATATCTTAACTCCAATGTGTATTTATTGAAAATGGTAAAGTACTGACGAGTAGATTGTTGATCAGGGTTCACTTTAGGATCTGATGTATTATAAACCGGATATCCTCTGTGTGCAATGATATCGTATCCTAACAAAGCAAACTGGTTACTCAAACCTGCATCACCCACTTGGAATCTTTCGAAAGGAGAGATTTGAAGGTTCTGGTTATAGCGACCCAAATAACCCAATTTCACAGATGTTCTAATTACAAACTGTTTGTTGTGTTCTGCTCCGCCTGGTTTGCCCAAAGGAATGAACCAATCACCATTGAAACGCCATTTATGATATTCGATCCACTCATAAGGATTACTTGATGTAGCAATATTATTGCTCAACAAAGTATATGGCGGTGTTAACTGAACACTAGCCATAAAAGTAGATCCAGATCTTGGGAATAAAGGTTGGTCAACCGATGAACGTTGAATTGTAAACTTAATATTTACGTTGTGTGCAAAGCCACTTGAGAATCCTGGTAAATTAACCGGATCAATAGCGTAGTTATTTAAATTATACCGCGTGAAACTTAATGCTGTTGTTAAAGAGAAATAGTCATCAGGCCATTTCAATTGTTTTGCCAACGCGATTGTAGCACCAGTGGTTGTAATAGAGCTCTGATCAGAATAATTAGGATCATATAAACCTGTTGTAGGGTTATATGTTTGTCCATACTTAGTATTATAGACACTGAATGTTAACGCATTTCTTTTCTTTCCACCTAACCAAGGTTCAGTGAATGAGAAGTTATAAGAACGGAAAGCCTTACCATTACTTTGTACACGAATACTCAATTTTTGTCCGTCTCCCATTGGCAACGGATCCCAGGCAGCTTTCTTCCAAATATTACGAAGTGAGAAGTTATTGAATGATACACCGAGTGTTCCTGTCAATCCAATCACACCACCCCAACCTGCGGATAACTCTAACTGATCACTTGATTTTTCTTCGACTGTATAATTGATATCAACGGTTCCATCTTCCGGATTCGGAATTGGATTGATGCCGATTTTTTCCTGATTGAAATAATTTAACTGAGCGATCTCACGGTTTGAACGTACTAGATCTGTACGACTAAATTTCTCCCCTGGAATTGTACGTAACTCTCTTCTAATTACATATTCCTTGGTCCGGTCATTACCTGCGATACGTATGTTTTTGATCGTTGCTTGTGGACCTTCCACGATTCTGATTTCGTAATCGATCGTATCGTTATAAACTGCAGTTTCTACTGGGTCGGTACGGAAAAATAAGTATCCATCATCTTGGTATAATCCACTGATATCGCCGCCTTCAGGGCCTGCATTTTTACCGAGCTTCTTATTCAGGATCTCCATATTGTAGGTATCCCCTTTTCTAATTCCAAGAATCGTAGTTAAAACAGAATCACTGAATTTAGTATTTCCGCGCCATGAGATATTTCCAAAATAGTACTTACGTCCTTCAGATAATTTGATATCGATATTCAGATCTCCTTTTTGGGTATGATAGATTGTATCCTTTAAAATGGTTGCATCGCGATAACCTAATGTGTTATAGTATTCAAGAATATTATCTAAATCGGATGTGAATTTTTTATCATTGAATTTAGCCGAGCTGAATTTTATTCGAACGTAAGGGTCTAACACTTTTTTGGTTCTGCTAAAAGTTAGATATCCTTTCTCTTTCAAGTAATCATCGAATGTATAATGCTTTGCATCAACGATCATTCCTTTATCATAGGTAGGGAATAAAGTTAATCGCGATTGCTCGTGTGTATCTTTAAATTGCTTTTTCAATTTCGATTCTTCTACAGAATTATTTCCGCCGAAATTGATATTGTTGATATGAACTTTTGTCCCTTTGTTGATAAAGAAATTCAACGTCAGGGTATTATTTTTTGTGCTGTCTTTTGTTTCAACAATTTTTACTTTTGCATCCTGGAAACCTTTTTCAGCATAATATTTTTTAATGGCTTCAATAGCTGTGATCTTCATGTTCTCAGTAACCACACGATTTGGAATCAATCCGGTTTTACCAGAAAGATCATCACTCTCACTTTTTTTTGCGCCTCTAAAATAAAACTTAGATAACCTTGTCCGTTCTGTTACCTGAATCTCAACGCTTATATTTTTGCCTTCTAGATTGGTTAAATAAATTTCAACGTTACTAAAATAATTCTGTGCCCACAATTTTGAAATGGCTTTTGAGAAATTATCTCCACCAGGAATTTTGATTTCATCACCTATATTGATATTGGCAATAGAGATCAAAAGGTTTTCGTCAAAAAATTTGTCTCCAATCCAAACAACTTTCACGTTTGCAACCTTATAAATTTTAGGTGCTTTCTGACTGAAGATATTCATCAAATCAGCATCAATGGAAGTGATAGTAGTATCTTTTGAAGATTGCGATTGAGCCGAAAAACTCACCAACAAAATAAGAGAAGTCAACACTAAATATTTGTACAATTTCT
>JAPLEO010000108.1 GCA_026391125.1 Bacteroidota bacterium | reverse complement strand
ATCTAAAACTATTACCTTTTGCACCTTTAATTAATCCTCGACAATTTTCAGCTCCGCATAAACAATTGAATGGTTCAGCGTTTTCATCTAGAAACTGTGCGTAATCTAAAGTTAGTTCTTCACCAGTTCCTATTTTTTTATTTGCAATGATATTCAGGCCAGAAAATCTCGTATTGGCATTACAACTATGATTTTGGGGTGCCCAATCTTGAGGAAGGTGGCTCCATAATAAAAACACTTCTGTACCCAAGGGATAAGCATACTTTCTAAATGTAAGTTTTTCTTCTTCCGACCAATTTTCCTCCACCCACTTCTTTGTTACAATTCGCTGAGACATTTCTTCTCCCTTAAAGATCAGTTCTCCCACTTTAATTTCTCTGGACGCATAAATGCCAAAACCAGAAATGGCATTATTTCTAACCACATAATTTTTTTTCTTCCTTTCATGTCGTTCAATGCCCTCGGCTATGATATGTTCAAGAAATTTTCTTTGCCCAATACCATCATATTGGAGAATATAATCGGCGCTTCCTTCGTACCCATTTTCATAAAACACTGAACAGGTAAAATTAATTTCTAAGAAAAACAATTCGCCTGCATCATTCATTCGGAAATCTAATCGAGCATATCCAACCCCACCAAATGATCGAAATATTTTTTCTGCTGCTATTCTTAACTGTTGGTCTACATGTAAATCCTGCACTGGAATATTTGCATCAGTATGTAATTCTGATGTCTTCAATGCATAAGTCTTAAAAGCATTTCCTTTCGGAAAAATGAATTCAACGGGTTTAAATGCTGTGGCAGTTTTTCCATCTGCATTGGCGGCGATCAGAACAGTAAATTCTCTACCACTAATATATTCTTCTACCAAAAGCTCGCCATACTCTGGCAATATTTTGTCGACTTTATGTTTTAGTAAATCATAGTCGATAACTAATGAATGCTCATCAATTCCCAAACTATCCCCCGCCTTAGAAGGTTTCACAAAAAGCGGAAATTTCAGATGCTTGATTTGTTCTTTTAAATCAGCTTCTGCTTGAATCAAACAATAATTAGGCGTTTTAATTTGCTCATAATAAGCAACTAGTTTCATGATCTCCTTACTGGGGTCATATAAAATTGAGGTCGGCCCAGTAAATGGAAGGTTTAATAATTCTAATGAATAGATCACATCGATCCCAGGAACTTCCCATTCAAGATATGCTTCGCAGAGGTTTACAAATATGTCGTACCCCTTTGACCCTAAATCTTTGAGCTGTTGGTAGGTTCTTAATTTATTCAAGAAAACAGTATCAACCTGATGTTCTGGTAAAAGCCTTTTTAGATCACGTGGTGGATCATAATTCTGATAATCAACATTTGATGTAGAATAATCGGGCAGTAAAACACATATTTTCATAATGGCACCTGCATTAATTTTTTTCTAGAAATTGTTCCTTCTAATATAGAAGCGATTAAATCAGTAAAACTAATACCGCTCACCCTTAAGATTGCCCCGATAGATGTAAAGTCCTCGTCTTCACTAATCCCACATTGTGCATTCACTTCCAATACATACATTTTTTGGGTAAGCCTATCCATACGAATATCAACCCTTGCATAACCTGTTCCCTTGCACGCTAAAAAAGCTTTCCAAGATAAATCTTTGATCTCCTCAATGAGCGATTTGTCGGGCTCTTGGTATTCATAGAAAAAATCGTCATTGGGCATGGGAGTTTCATCTTCATAGATTTCCCATAACCGATCAAAAGATAAAAACTTTTCTTTTTCGGGAAGTGAATCATGAAAAACCCTTTCTATTGGAGTATATATTTTTGCTAGTGCAGGTTGATTATAATTACCAGTAATAAAGACAGTATATTCTGGCCCCTCAATAAACGACTCCGCAATGATCCCATCAACAGTTAAAGTCCATCCCCGATAGCCACTGTTCATCTTCCTTACTTGCTCTTCACAATCTTCCAAATTATAAACCACATTCTTGATGCCAATTCCCATACTACCCCCACTTACAGCTGGTTTAAGAATGATTGGTGTTCCAAGCTCTTCAAAAATATGGTTCAAACTATTTTGTCCCTTTTCAATGATCCGCCAAGCGGCAGTTGGTACAGCATTTTCATCAAATGCAGTTTTCATGGGAATTTTAGAAGTGGTGATCCGATAAAAAAAAGCATCGGCTCCTGTATAACAAATTGCTTTCTCTTCTAAATAATTAATAATTGATATGCCAGGTGTATCATTTATTTCATCACCGTCGCATAAGTTCAGTACCAATTGATTTTTTTGCTGATTGCTGGTGGCTATTTCATCAATGATTGCTTTATAGTCTTTCAGTGTTACTGGCTGCCATTGCCATTCCACTTTCAAAGCATCAAATACTTTTTTATATTCTTCGATACTTTGGGTATAATCATAATAGTAATCAATATTACTATCGTTGGTAATTAAATGAGGTGCAAGAATCCAAACTTTATAGCTCGATAATAATGGGGGCATAGAAGGAAATGAAATATTAATGATTTAGACAAGAAAAATTAATCAAGGTTTAGCAATCAAAAAAATAAAAATCAATTTATTCAGCCATATTCCATAAGATGTCAATAACTTATTAGTTTGAAGCGAAATACCAATTTTTATATCAATTCAATGCCTCATGGGTTCTGTTTCAGACACTGACTGAGAATTAGCAGGAAAGCTCTAGAAAGAAAGCATTAAATATGCTATAATGTATCTTTTCATTGTCTACTTTTGATAAACCGCATTGATTTATTCAATAAGACCAATGGTTTTGAAGCAATAATTTAGTTAATAATTCTTAATCAGTATGCCAACTATGAAATCTTCTTTTAAAATTCTATTTGCCACATTGATTTTAGCCCTATTTTCTAATATAGTAATTGCTCAAATCGATGTTCCCATATTTGGGAAACAAACCATTTTGAATGGCTATACAAAAACTTTACAAGGAGAAACCATTTCCTATTTTTCGATCTATCCCGACTTTGTGAATATGGCTTTGCTTACCCGTTGTAATGATGGGAAAAAAGCGATCGAATGGGAAACTACTGCCATCCCTAGTAACCAAACAGCTCCTTATGCTTATTTTAATTGGATAGCGGCACATTCTACTGGTACTAGTAAGGGAGATCGCAACTTCGATCTGTTTATCAATGATACATATGTACTCACTTTCACGACACATCCCAAAAACTATCAGCCTATTTGGAGTTTTGAAAGCAAAGACAGTACCAAGTTGTTGTTTAATTATCTAAAACAAGATGGTGCTTTAGATGCACATGGAATTGCCTATTTAAGAGTGCCCGTTTCAAAATATGAAATTGGGAAATCACTGAGAATTAAAGTAATCGGACAAAAACAAGACAGCCCCGATTGGTATATGACCTTTCAATATCCTTTCGAAGAAAAAATGGATGTAGCGGCTCTTCCATTTCTATTGAAGACAAATAATGCCAAAAAAGTACCCTTATTATTTACCGTTTTACACTTCGGCAATTCTACCAACATTGAAATTGAGATCAATGGAAAGGCTCAAGAAAAGCATACGATCGTGAATGGAATGAATAGTTTTGAAATTGCAGTGGAACCTGTTACAAAGAAAACAGATTTGACTATCAAAGCAAAGATTGGACAACAATTATCAGTAGAGAAACAGTTGAGTATTTATCCAGTAAACAAAAGGCAGATCTACTTTATACACAATGCCCATACCGATATTGGTTATTCACATTTACAGGAAGAAGTTGAAAAAATCCATATTGATAATATCTACGATGCATTGCAATTGATCAAAGAAACAAAAGATTACCCCAATGGTAGTCGCTTTGTTTGGAATGTAGAATCCTTATGGGCTGTTGAAAGTTTTTTGAAAACAGCCAGCAAAGCAGACCAACAAGCTTTCTTTGAAGCTGTTAGAAAAAAACAAATTGGATTATCCGGATTTTATACCAACGTTCTTACCGGCTTATGCAATCCGGAAGAAATGAATTGGATCACTGATTATGCAGTGCAACTTCGCAAAGAACAAAAACTTACTATTAATGCAGTAATGATGTCAGATATACCTGGCATTAGCTGGAGTATGGTTCACTCTTTGGCAAAACAAGGAATTCGTTATTATTCAAGCGGACCAAATTATATAGAATCCATGCCAGATAAGGGCGACAGGATCGGGTCTTTTTTAAGAGCAGTTGGCGACAAACCATTTTGGTGGAAATCGACTGACGGAAAAGATAGTATTCTTTTATGGACTGCAGGCAAGGGTTATTCGTCTTGGCATGGCTATGCACCAGGCGGAATCAATGATCGAGGTGAGAAAAAAATTGCTGCTTATTTATCTGAATTAGATCAGGATCATTACCCCTATTCCATCATACAATGGCGATATAATATCTTTTCTGATAATGGCAAAACGGATGGAAAAATCAGCGATTTTGTACGTCATTGGAATGAGCACTATGAATCGCCGATCATTCGCTTGGCTACCGTGACTGATTTATTTGAAGACTTTGAAAAGGCTTATGGGAAAAGGATTCCAACTTTATCTGGCGATCTCACTCCTTATTGGGAAGATGGTGCTTATTCAAGTGCTAAAGAAGAAGTAGCTGCAAGGCAAACGAGTTTTAAAATTTTGGAGCTTGAAAAAATTGCAAGACTGAACAAAGTTAAAATTGATTCTGTTGAATTATACAATGCAAAAAAATTCATCGTACTATGGCATGAACATACCTGGGGGGCTTACAATAGTATTTCTGAACCTGATAGTAAGTTCGCGATACATCAGTGGGATTACAAGAAAAGGTTACTCGACTCTGCTATTTATTTCACGAATAAAATTCAGCAACAACAAGAATTATCAGCGACTATCCATCATCTAGAATCGGCAACGCCAATTAATAACAGGGTAATTCCGAAACTTGTTTATGCGATTGATAATAGTACTGGTTTTATAAAAAGTATACAGGTAAATGGCAAAGAATGGGTAGACCCAGCAAAGTATTCTGGCCTCGGTGGAGCGATCTATGTGAAAGGTTTTAACCCATCGAATTATTTTCTATCGAAAGTAAAAAAGATAGAATGGACAGAAGATGGACCCCTTACAAAAACGCAGCGGATTACTTGTTCATTGGAGGGTATGAAAGAAGTAGTGTATGAAATTAGTAAGTCGGCTTTAGATGACAAACTTCATATTACTGTAGAACTTGATAAACAATCCATTCGAGATAAAGAATCCGTACATATCGCTCTTCCTTTTTCAATCACAAATCCAACCGTTCGCGTGGGTATGGATAATAGCTTTATCAGTCCAGAGAAAGGGCAACTCAAAGGATCAAACAGAGAGTTCTTTTCTGTTCAAAAATGGATCGATATCTCCAATGAAAATGTGGGAGTTACCATTGCTTGTCCGGCCGCAGCCCTCTTCGAATTGGGAGAGATGATCGATGAAAAAAGAATTACCAGAGATACTAAAATATGGAAGGAAGCAAGTAAATCATCCGCTACATTATTTGTTTATGTTATGAATAATTACTGGCATACGAATTATAAAGCTGATCAAGAAGGCAAAGTAAAATTTGAGATCGTTTTGCAATTTCACCAAAAATTCAATCTTTCTGAAGCACAAAAACTAGGAGATCAGGTTAGCTCGAGGTTTGGACTATCTAAATTTTAGGGAAACTTGATTTTTATCATCATTAATTCTATGGTTCTAAATAACTTTATGATACTGCTTTGAGTAGTACCGACCATCCTATTGCCCATTTAAAAATCATATGATGCATTTATATAAAACTAGTCAACAAATCTTGCTTGCTGTTCTATTGTTTTTTCTGACACAGTCAACAAACGCACAAAAGAAAATCAGTTTTGATGAAGGTTGGAAATTCCATTTTGGACATGCCACTGATCCCTCAAAGGATTTTAAATATGGGGTGGCCAACATTTTTTCGAAAACAGGAGGAGCTTTTGAAACGGCGATTGATCCTGGGTTTGTGGATTCTGGATGGACGAATTTGAATTTACCACACGATTGGGCAGTAAGTCTTCCATTTGATCATTCACAAAACTTAGATGTTGAATCTCATGGTTTTAAAAAAGTAGGTGGCTTATATCCTGAAACCAGTATTGGTTGGTATCGTAAACATTTTAAAATTGCAAAAGCTGATTCAGGTAATCGATTTCAATTGCAGTTCGATGGTATTTTTCGCAATGCCCGCATTTGGGTAAATGGCATTTACACAGGTAATAATTTAAGCGGATATCTTGGTGTGAATTATGATATCACCGATTTTATTAATTACGAAAAAGAAAATGTGATCGTAGTTCGGGTTGATGCAACGCAATACGAAGGCTGGTTTTACGAGGGTGCTGGAATATACAGACATGTTTGGTTGAAGCAATTGAATAATTTGCATATTGCCAATGATGGCATTTTTGTTTCAGCAAATGTGAAGGGTAAAGATGCAATAGTAAGTGTGGAAACATCTATCGAAAACAAAGGGTTTAAGGGTGCCAATGGAATTTTACTAACTTATCTAACTGATCGGAATGGCAATAAAATTGCAAGCGCTGCTCCACAAAATTTGATACTTAGTTCCAGAAGCGATCTTCGCATCAAACAAAACCTTACACTATCAAATGCTCATTTATGGGATCTCAATGACCCTTATTTATATCGGGTTGTTTCTGAAATCAAGGTGGCTGATCAATTAATTGACAAACAAACAAACAAATTTGGCGTCCGCACTTTACGATTTGATGCGAAAGAAGGCTTTTTCTTGAATGGTAAGCACGTCAAAATTCTTGGTACCAATAACCACCAGGATCATGCGGGTATTGGTTCTGCACTTCCTGATGCGATGCAATATTATCGTATTGACTTGC
Organism: Bacteroidota bacterium; assembly: GCA_026391125.1. GTDB lineage: Bacteria > Bacteroidota > Bacteroidia > Chitinophagales > Chitinophagaceae > Sediminibacterium. The sequence goes on along the minus strand of JAPLEO010000108.1, from coordinate 38,608 downwards.
TTAAAAAAATGGGAAGCAATGCTTATCGCACCAGCCATAATGCCCCAACTCCAGAACTCTTAGATGCCTGTGATAGTATCGGCATGCTTGTTTTAGATGAACAAAGATTATTGAATAGTAGTAATGAATACATGGATCAGTTTGAGCGATTGATCAAGCGTGATCGTAATCACCCCTCCATATTCATGTGGTCAATCGGAAATGAAGAAGGATGGATCCAAACCACCTCCATCGGCAAAAGAATTGCACAAACATTATTAGCAAAGCAATTGGAGTTAGATCCTACCAGAACAAGTACTTATGCGGCCGACTTACCCAATTTTTTCAAAGGGGTGAATGAAGTAATTCCAGTGAGAGGTTTTAACTACCGACATATGAATGTGGCAGATTACCATCGCGATCATCCTAATCAACCAGTCATGGGCACAGAAATGGGAAGCACTGTTACAACAAGAGGTATTTATGAAAAAGATAGTATTCGTGCATATGTACCAGACCAGGATATCACTGCACCATGGTGGGCAAGCAGAGCAGAGGAATGGTGGAAATTAGCCGCAACAAATAATTATTGGATCGGTGGTTTTGTATGGACTGGCTTCGATTACAGAGGAGAGCCTACTCCTTATAGATGGCCCAATGTGAATTCGCATTTCGGGATCATGGACGTTTGTGGATTTCCAAAAAATATTTATTACTACTATCAAAGCTGGTGGACCGATAAAGATGTCTTACACATTTCTCCACATTGGAACTGGAAAGGAAAAGAAGGAAGGCCAATTGATGTTTGGGTAAATAGCAATGCAGATAATGTGGAACTATTTTTAAATGGCAAAAGTTTTGGCAAAAAAGAAATGCCAAGAAATAGTCACTTACAATGGTCTGTAAATTATGAAGCAGGTAAGTTAGAAGCTGTTGCCTATAAAAAGGGAAAGCGCCTAACCAGTTCTGTAGAAACAACAAATGAGGCTTCAAATATTTTGATAGAATCATCAAAAACAATTTTACAAGCAGATGGAAAAGATGTTTCTGTAATCAATATTAGCATACTAGATAATGCTGGTCGCGAAGTACCTGATGCGAATAGGCTGATTGAGTTTTCATTAACAGGGGATGCAAAAATTATCGGAGTCGGTAATGGAGACCCAAGTAGTCATGAAGCAGATATCTGTGCAGAGGGAAAATGGAAACGTAGCAGCTTTAACGGCAAGTGTCAGGTGATCATTCAATCGGGCAAATCAAATAGTACTATTCATTTTGAAGCATCATCAAATGGCATTAGCAAGGCTTCCCTTGAACTAAATAGCCATTAATTTCTTGAGATTATTCTTTAGTCGGTTTTGTAATATAGTTTTAAAAGGATTTCTTTGCAAGGTCAAAGAGATCCTTTTACGTTTAATGCACCCACTTGCAAACAGAAACCAAACATCACTCTGATAAGTTTAGCGCTTACCAGATCCTTGTCATTTTTTTACTTGCTATAACACAGTTTACGGTAGTATTAGATTTTATGGTCATGTCCCCCCTTGGCGATATGCTCATGAAATCGATGAATTTAAAAACCTCCCAATTTGGCATGGCTGTTTCTGCATATGCCTTTAGTGCTGGAATCTCTGGGCTACTCACAGCTGGTTTTGCCGACAAATTCGACAGAAAGAAATTATTACTATTCTTTTATATTGGTTTTATTATTGGCACATTGTGTTGCGGACTCGCACACAGTTATTATTTTTTGATCACTGCTAGAATTATCACTGGATTATTTGGAGGAGTTATTGGCTCCATATCAATGGCCATTGTAGCGGATCTTTTCCCAATTCAAAAAAGAGGTCGTGTCATGGGTTTTATGCAAATGGGTTTTGGGGCCAGTCAGGTTTTAGGCATTCCCATAAGTTTATATATTGCCAATGCATGGGGCTGGCAAACACCTTTTTTAATGATCGTGGTATTGGCATCCATAGTTTGGTTGATCGTGTTGATCAAACTAAAACCTGTAACTAAACATCTGGATGAAAAAAATGAAAAAAATGCCATCATGCACTTGTGGCATACGATTGCTCAAAAACACTATCGGATCGGTTTTCTTTCAACCGCCATCTTATCAATTGGAGGATTCATGATGATGCCATGGGGAAGTGCATTTGCCATCAACAACCTGCATATAACGCAACAACAATTGCCGATTATTTTTATAGTATCGGGAGTTAGTTCACTTTTTACAATGCCCCTGATTGGCAGATTGAGTGATACGATCGATAAGTTCAAGATCTTTTCAATCGCATCAATTGTAATGATCATTATGGTATTGATTTATACCAATCTTACTCCAGTACCTTTTGCAGTGATCATATTGTTCAATATCTTTTTCATGGTGAGTATGATGAGTAGGATGGTCCCAGCGATGGCCTTAACATCAGGGTTACCAAAAATGCACGATCGTGGAGCTTTCATGAGCATCAATTCTTCTTTACAACAAATTGCTGGTGGTGTTGCCGCTGCAGTTGGAGGCATGATTGTAGTTCAGAAAGATAAGTATAGTCCTTTGGAACATTACAACACTTTAGGCATTTTGATTGCTATCCTTTCGGTGATCAGCATATTAATGGTATACAGAGTCAGCAAGATGGTAAAGCAAAGAAAAGCAATGGGACTTTAGCGATTAGTTTAAAACAGTTTTTGCAGTGATGTCTTTGATCACAGAATCTAATTCATGTGCTGAGTCTACAATATATTTGTAATATACCTCCTTTTCAGTTTCGGGTACGATGCCTTTTTGTATCGCGTAAACCAACCCCATCAATCTTGTTAATGGTGCTCTTACAATATGTGATTGAGTCCAAGCAATTTCCTTTAATTGTTTATTTTGTTTGAACAGTTCTTCAGAATTTCTTTTTCGATTAGTAATATCTTTTGCCACAGCAATAAATTTAGTGACAATTCCATTTTCATTTTCGAAGCTAATGCCTGAAGTTCTAATGGAAGAAATGGTTCCATCATTTTTTAGAATTCTGAGGTCGATCGGTTCTGATTGGCCTTTTGTTTGCATGGCCCTCTCCTGCCAGACAACAAATGCATCTTTATCTTCAGAAAAAATGTGATTGTAAAGAGAATCCATATCTAACTCAAAAGATTGTGGTTCATAGCCTAAAATTTTGAAAAACTCATCACTCCAAGTGATCTTCTTAGTAATTAAGTCAACCTCTATACTACCAGTTGTAGAAATCATTTCTTCGACTTTCAACATTTCTAGCAAATTGTAGGCAGTTGCTTCAACTTTTTTTAATTTTGTAAGGTCTTTAAAAAAACCCGCGGTGAATTGTTCGTCACCAATTTTGAAAGGTGCTCCTACAGAAATCAAAACTGGTTTCTTCTTTCCACTTTTAGACTGAACATAGGTCTCCCTTTTATTAAAGTCACCAGACTCTGTAAATTCTTGAAATTTTTGAGACGCTCCTTCAAGGCATTCTGCTGGATGTAACTGAGTTTGGTGTATTCCAATCAATTCAGATCTTTCATACTCCATTAACTCGCATGCTTTTAAATTAACATCAACGACAATACCAGTTTTTATGTTGGCAATAAAAATGGCATCCATAGCAGAAGTAAACAAACTTGCATACCTCAGTTCATTAATCTTATTGGAGTTCTCTGCCTCTTTTTCTTTTGTTATATCATGAATAAAAACGGTTGCACCAATTACTTTTCCTGAACTATCCACGATAGCATTGTATCTGTTTTCGACATAGGTTAATTGACCAGAAGTCGTGGGAATTGAAATTGTGAGCTGAACATTTTTCCCGCTTAGAGCAGAATCAATTGCAGGTTTAAAAACCTTCAACTGAGCTTCTGAAAAAATATCAAGTATTTTAAAACCAATAAAAATTTCTTTATTAAATTTTTCTTTTACGAATTTTTGGTACTTAGGTGAATACGCAGTGTATCGATATTCTGTATCAATACTTACAATTAAAATATCTTGAGGGCTATCAATGATTGATTTTAACAATGCATTATCCTGCATCACAATTTTTTTTCTTTCCTGAAGCTCTTCTTCTAATCTTTTGCTTTCGGAAATGTCGGTATGTGTACCAATCACTAGTGTTGATTCAATTCCATTAACAACTTCAACCATCACTTTCCCCCTACTTGAAATCCAAAGCCATCTACCATCTGCATGTTTCATTCTAAAATTCTGATAGTATACGCCTTTCAAATTCTTCAGATATTGGCCAAAATATTTTGTTGCATTTTCAAGATCATCAGGATGCAACAAATCAATCCATACCTGTTTCACATCATATTTACCCCATCCTCTTATATCTTTTGTATCATAGCCTAGCAAATCGAAGTATTCCTTACTACACCAGAGGTCGTTAGTATTTACTTCATATTCCCAGCCGCCTAAATTTCCTGCAATGATGACGCTCTCATATTTAGAAGCATTTTCCTGATCTGTATGATAAACTTGATCAGTATCATTCTTTTTTCCAACAAACGGAAACGCTGTAATTTTATCGGACCTAAGATCTCTTTGTTTTTCTTGCACCTGAACTAATCCCAATAAATAAGATTTATCTTTTACAGTAATTGCCCTACAATGTAAGGAAACAGCGTGTTTATTTTTTTGTATAAATGGTATATCTATTTCAAAGGATTCTGCTGTGTTTGACTCAAGGTATTTGTCGAATGAAGAACAAATGGTTTCGATTTCGTTAGGAGGCACTAAATTATCCCATGAGCCTGGAAGTTTGAATTTGTAATTCGCATCAAATCCCAAAAGTTTTTTAAGAGACTTACTTAACCAAATAGTATTAGGATGATTTAGATCCCAAAACCAAATGCCAGCAAAGGCTTCATCGTCTAAAAAATTTTGCATCACTTCATCATCACTGAGAAATTTGTAAAATTTTTTTTCTAGTTCATATACACTATCAATCATCATTTTGGATTTCGATAATTGACAAGAGGTTCATTCAAAAAATTAATAATCCTTTTAAACAGCAGACACTACGCTATTTGTATCTACCTGAAATTAAAAAAAGTTTCATTGGGGATGAAATCCTTTGTCGATGCAAATTTAATTTAACATGTATATTTTATCATGTAGTGGTTCAGCATTTAGTTGTAGTGGTTCATCAGGATGTAGTAGTAAAAAAACTATTATCGTCTAATTATTAAACAATATGCTTAATAATTATTAATTAATGACGATTTAGTATGAACCAGTATCTAAAGCTGTTTTAAAGATTTCCCAACTTTAATTCTTTACAAGCATGATCTACTGCTCGAGCTGTTAGTGTCATATACAAAATAGATGGACTTTGGTTTCCAGTACTCGTCATACAAGCACCATCCGTTACAAAAACATTCTTACAAGCATGTAATTGATTCCATTCGTTGAGCATTGAATTTTTAGGATCATTTCCCATTCTACAGCCACCCATTTCATGAATGTCTAAACCTGGCGCCTGTTTAGAATCTCTATGATCTATAATTTTCACACCTGCATTTGAAAGCATTTCTTCAGTTTGTGTAAAAAAATCTTTCAATAATTTATCATCATTATCATCGTATCCCACTGATGTAATTAAAAGAGGAATTCCCCACTGATCTTTTTGGTCGGCACTTAAACGAACATGGCTCTCTTTTTTAGGAATAGTTTCACCTTGCACATAGGCATAGATATGCCAAGGACCTGCTTCCGTCATAGAATCTTTATACTTGGCGCCAATTTGTTCTGGGCATCGATTTCCATCCCCTCTTTCGCGATAAGCAGCAGCAAATGTGGTGAAGCCCCCCGCAAAATCAGCATCAATTTTGTGCAAATTTCGATAGTTGGCAATGATCGTATCCGTTGGGTTCCTTCCATAAGTATATCCTTCTTCAAAACCATCAATTGCGCCATTCATCCATCCACGATAATTATGAAAACAAATGTATTTGCCTAATACCCCACTATCATTTCCTAAACCATTCGGGAATCTACTGGATGTTGAATTCAACAAAATCAAATTGCTATTTAAAGTAGAAGCATTTAGGAAAATAATTTTGGCAAAATATTCTGTAGTCTCTTTTGTGATGGCATCAATCACACGAACACCAGAAGCCTTTTCTGTTTTTGGATCATAGATAATACTATGTACCACTGAATGTGGCCTTATAGTTAAATTACCCGTCTTCATTGCCCAGGGTAAAGTAGAAGAATTGCTACTGAAGTATCCCCCAAATGGGCATCCGCGCATACATAAATTTCTTGCCACGCATTTTCCTCTTCCTTGTTGCAAATGCAGATCGGTTGGTTGGGTCAAGTGTGCCCAACGAGCATGCACTAAATACCTATTACCATAATTTTTTAGAAAACTTTCTTTCATATGCTGTTCTACACAATTCAAATCGAATGGTGGCAGAAACTCTCCATCGGGCATCGATTCAATCCCATCTTTATTTCCACATACTCCAATAAATTTTTCTACGTGAGAATACCATGGTGCAACATCTTTATAACGTATAGGCCAATCCCAACCATAACCAAATCTTTCTGGTCCGGTGAATTCAAAATCACTCCAACGCTGACAAGCCCTACCCCATGTTAAAGATTTTCCACCCACTTGATATCCTCGGATCCAGTCGAATGGCTTTTCCTGTATATAGGGATGGTCTTTATCAGAAACAAAAAACTGTTGATTGTCTTCGCCGTACCCAGCTGCTTTTGTGATAAGTGGATTCTCTTTTCTTTGCTCAGCTGTAATATTGCTTCGATGCTTGAATTCCCAAGGATCCAAATTTGCAGTTGGATAATCTTTGATGTGCTGCACATCCCTTCCTCTTTCTAACACCAGTGTTTTAAGACCCTTTTCGCATAGTTCTTTAGCAGCCCATCCTCCACTGATCCCAGAGCCGATCACAATGGCGTCGAAACTATTTTTTAATTTACCAGAAGACTGAATCATCGGTGGAGCAGAATCGTTGGTTGGCATATGGCAGCTTTAAATAAAAAATCGAAACTAATACTGCATTAAATTACAGAATTAGTTTCGATTAAAGCTCATTACATCTTTATGCCATTGCTCTCAATCCCATCTTAGCTTCTTGGTCACATGCTAACCATAACTTATAGCCACCTGAAATATTTTGAACATTTAAAAATCCATTTTGTAACATGATCCTTTGTGCGAGGTAACCTCTTAATCCGATCTGACAATAGATGTAGATATTTTTATCAGGATCTAATTCACCCAATCGATTTCTTAATTCATCCACTGGAATATTGATAGAACCTGGAATATTTCCATCTAGATATTCAAGACTTGTTCTTACATCAACCAAAACATCTTCTGAAGAAATCTGATCAACTGCTGACCAAGGAATTACCCTTAATCTTTTTTGAATAATGTTTTCAGCTACAAACCCTGCCATATTCACAGGATCTTTTGCAGAAGAATAAGGTGGCGCATATGCGTGTTCAAATTCAGTGAGTTCTTCAATATTGCTACCCCGTTGAATTACAGAGGACAGTGTATCAATTCTCTTGTCAACACCATCAGTTCCTATGATTTGTGCACCCAATAATTTCCCATCTTCTGGAGTAAAATTGATTTGAATGGTCATTTGTTCTGACCCTGGATAGTATCCTGCATGCGATCCACTATGCGTAGTAGAAACCAAGTGCTCGATCTTTGCTGCTGATAAATGTTTACTTGCAACACCAGCAACTGCGATGGTAAGATCAAATACTTTAACGATTGCTGTATTAATCGAACCATTGTATTTGTTTTTATTGCCGAGTACCATATTATTCGCACAGATTCTACCTTGTTTATTGGCAGGACCAGCCAAATAAGTAGGCATAGAATTATGTGTGATCGGATTTACAAACTCAATTGCGTCACCAACTGCATAAATATCTTCATTGGAAGTTTGTAGAAAATCATTCACCAAAATGCCTCTTGCAGAACCTAAGGTTAATCCAGCTGCGCTAGCAAGTCTGGTATCGGGTTTAACACCAATTGAAAGAATCACCACATCAGCATCGATTGGCAACTCATCTTTCATGAATATTTTCAATCCCTCTTTATTTCTTTCAAAACCAGTTACTGCGGTCTTTAATCTCAGATCCACAGCTTTTGAACGAATATGTTGTTGTGCAATTGCAGCAATCGGAAAATCTACCGGAGCTAAAATTTGTGGCCCCATTTCTATAATAGTAACCTGCATACCTAAATTGTGCAAATTTTCGGCCATTTCCAATCCAATAAATCCTGCTCCAATCACCACAGCCTTGCCATTCGGAAATTTGTTCACATAAGCTTTGATCTTATCGGTATCTGGTACATTTCTAAGTGTAAAAATACCCTCAGAGTTAATCCCTTCTAAAGGGGGGCGTATAGGTTCAGCACCGGGTGACAAAACTAACTTATCGTAGTTCAGTGCATAGTCTTCTCCAGTTTTTAAGTTCTTTACTTGAACTGATTTGTTCACTGCATCAATCGCAGTTACTTCCTGCATCACTCTCGCATCGATATTAAAACGCTCTTTAAAAGAAGCTGCGGTTTGTACAAAGAGTTTGCTTCTATCGGTAATCACATCGCCGATATAATAAGGCAAGCCACAGTTTGCATAGGAAATATAACTTCCCTTTTCGAACAATACGATTTCTGCGTGCTCATCTAATCTTCTTAAACGTGCGGCAGTACTTGCTCCACCAGCAACGCCACCAACAATAATGTATCTCATATCCTTTTCATTTAATTCTACTGCAAAGGGAGTGCATTTGAATTAGAATAAATGTAACAATTGTCACTTCAGAGATAACTAAGATGAGCCAATCTAGAGCAGTATGGCCTCAAAGTAAGGCAGGCTAAAAGAAAAAGATCCGGCCGAAAGTATCTTTCTGCCGGATCGTCTGCAATTATAATTTAATATCTGCAATTTCAGAAACAGATCCGTCTATCGCAATTTGTAGAATGGTCTTTTTGTTTGCTTTTATCAAGGAAACATAATAGTTTGTTTCCTGAGCTGCATTTTCAATAACAATACATTCTTCCAATGTATAAGCAGGATATGCATAATTGTTAGCCAGGGTTTTTAAAGCTTGTGTTGGCAACTTATCGAAGTCGTAAGATTTGCTACTAGCCATAAACTCACCCCCAGGTGTATAGAATAAATCTGTTTTAACACCATTGATAATAGTACTGGCTTTGTGGAAATTATTGGTAAACTTCCAATTTACTGTATTGCTGGTATTATAACTAGCATAGAAAGCCTGAACCGAACGTTTCTCATCATTTGCTGATGCACTAAATGAACTCGCCCCTATAAAGATGGTAACCATTGCTGCAAAGAATAATTTTTTCATGATTGCTGTTTTTATGATTGATGATTTGTTTCTATCAATTTGATAAGTCAAAATTAGGTACAGCAAATAGCCTTTATTTGGTTTTGTGACCAAGAACAGGCCGTTCATGAATTTTAGGACAAGTGGTAATTCGATAAAGGTTAATGAATGTTAAACATTGTCTGAAATGCAATGAAGACAAGGGATAGAGAGGATTTCACAAAACTTTCTTAAAAAGCGTAAAGGAAGTATGAAATTTTAGCATAGGGGAAAGCCTGTGACAAACGACAGTTTTGATAGGCAAAAAAAAGAGACTATTTTTTAAATAGCCTCTAAATTATTCAAAATCCTGGCCCCATTATTCTTTGCTTAATTTCACTTGCATCCCTTTTAAATATTTGTCAAAATTTGAGTAGACTTTAGGCACTTCGAATTCGAGGTTATACTTCTTGGGAATAATTAAATTTTGGGTCAACCAATTAGAAAACAGATCGCAATCTTGCTTTTTAATAGTCGTTTCAGTTTTGGAGGTATTTGCTTTATCACCTTGTTCTGTAAGAGCAGCAGCAGCAACCCCAAGTTCAAAAGTTGTTCCTAGGTTTTTAGTTGCTTTCGGCAAATCTCCTGATTTCCAATTTAGGTATCCAATAATAAAAAAGATTTCAGGGTTTTTATGATCCATTAAAGAAATCTTATTAAAAATACCAAATGCTTCCTTCAATTTGTTTTGAAACAAGGCAATTTCACCAAGTTTCAAATTTGGACTTAAGGTTTCTTTGTTCAAATTTGCTGCTCGTTCAAAAAAAGTCCTTGATTTTTCAGGATGAAAATAATCAACATGGGTTGTACAAAAATATAGGTTCCCTAATTGAATAAACGCTCTCTCACTTTGTGGGTTAATTTCTATCAACTTTCCCCATGAAGCTTCTGCCTGTTTATCATTGTCTGAATTCATAAACATAGTTCCAAGATAATAAAGTGCATCTTCATGTTTCAGATTGATCTTTAATGCTTCTTGATAATTTATAATTGATGAATCGATTTTTCCTTGCAATCTAAAATCAGTTGCATTATTATAATAAGCCCAAAATTTTTGAATCGAATCTGTTTTCGCAGTATCATTAGTAGTAATACTATCATTTGAATGGTCCCAATATTTAAATACACTAATAGCCACAAATGCAAGTAATAAAACTAAAACAATTAATATATTTTTTTTGCCAATCATAAATGCGATTATTTAAGTTTCTTTTCTAAAATTTTAATACTATCGATCCCTTCAGTTATTTCAATTTGTTTATTAATCGGAATATTTTGGAGGTGCTGAATGAGTCCACTTGGCCAACGTATTTCTATACTATCTACTTTGCTATTCTTCGCCAGGCCAATATGCTGGGTTAAACTATTTTGAGATAAGTATGAGCTCTGATTATTTACCTCTCGAATTTGTGAAACAGTACCGCTTACAATTTTTATTCTTGCGCCAATTGCTGAACGATTGCTTTTAGTACCTACCAATTTCAACTCCAACCAGCTATTTTTATTTCCACCATCATTTCTCAATAACACTGCTTTCCCACAGTTATTCACAATAAATATATCCACGTCTCCATCATTATCGAAATCACCAAAGGCAGCACCTCTACCTACATTTTCATAAGACAATGCTTCTCCACTTACAGATGTTACTTCAGCAAAGCCCTTATCTGATCCTTCATTCCAAAATAATCGGTTCTTCATTGGAACCAATAGTTCAGGATGCTCTCCTTGTTGGTTGGTACTGCCAGTAACAGTAAATAAATCAAGACGGGTATCATTATCATAATCAAAAAAAGAAGTACCCCAAGCAACATCATCTAATGAAACCTGACCAAGTCCGTATCTTTCCGCTTCATCTTGAAATTGGAGCGACTGCGATGCATTCTCTCCCTTTTCTTTGTTAATGAGTTTATTAGTATAAAATCCATTTTCTTCGGCAAGCCAATGGGTTACAAAAAGATCCATGTCTCCGTCGTTATCCCAATCACCTACTCCGAGTCCCATCGCACCACGGTAATCGGCAACGTGGGCGAGATGACTTACATCATTAAAAGTACCATCGCCCTTATTGATATACATAACATTATCGGAAACATCATTAGCCACATATAAATCTGGCCATCCGTCGTTATTAAAATCACACCAAGATGCAGATAAACTTTTCCCAGCAGGGTCGGCAACGCCTGCAGTTACCGCAAGCTCTGTGAATGTTCCATTTTTATTATTGTGATATAATAAATTTCGCTGTGAAGGAAATGACAATGGATTGATGCCAGCAGGTTCCTCCCTGTTATCTTTTTGAGATGCAACTTGCTTATTTAGTCGGCTATATTTTACATACCCGCAAACATATAAGTCCAGATAACCATCTTTATCATAATCTGCCCAACTAGCTCCTGCCCAAAAACCTTCCTTTCCACCCAAACCAGTTTTTTTTGTTTGATCAGTAAATGTTCCGTTCCCGTTATTACGATAATAAATATTATTACCATAAGCAGTAATAAAAACATCTGGGAATCCATCGTTGTCTACATCTCCAACTGCAACACCCATCCCGCACCCATGAAAATTTAGTCCTGATTGAATTGTAACATTTGTGAAAGTTCCGTTTCCGTTGTTATGATATAGCTCACTATGAGCAGCCGACTTTTTAATTTCGTCGGCTGTCATTGTTAAAGGTCCTGATTGATTGATGATAACTAAGTCTTCATTTCCATCTTGATCATAATCGATCCATACGGCACCTGATCCCATATCTTCTGGCAATTGTTCTGAACGCTTTCCAGAGAAATGTGTAAAATCAATCCCCGAAGTCTTTGATACGTCTGCGAATTCAATTTCTGGATGATTTTTGGGCACAGGCTTGTATAATTCAACTGTTATCCCATTAATTGGTTCCCCGGGATCGTATTGCTTTTCATTTCTTTTGATAATGATAAAAAAAACTATTAGCAACGCAACCACAAAAACAGCTGCTATCCAACTTGTAACTTTAATAGACCGCTTTCTTTTTGAAATAGACATAATGATTAAGGATGAGTTGGATTGGATTTTTTAATTATTATTTTTTTCGTATCGTTTGATAACACAGTTACAGGAGCCGTAATATCCACTTTCCCATTGTCAGAGAAAAAAGTGTTTAATACAAACTGATTGAATTTTCTATAATTCAATTTTGCAGTAACATACAGCGTGTCATTTGCATTTTTTGAGCTATGTTTCTCTGGCTTATAAGTGAAATTGTATTTCAATTGATCACTAAATCCAGGATATAAAGCGCGACTAAATTTTATTCCAACGAGGTTCCATAAATTGTGTTTATCAACATCGCTTCCAAACTGATCTACTGGTTGAGCACGATAAATAACAGAGCCTGGTGGAATAAAGTGGTTCTTATCTAAAACTCCTGAAGAGTAAACCATATTCCCACTTCCGTCCTTAACAGTGACCTCAACCCAAGCTTGAATTAAATCGAGTGGCCCAGTTGGGAAATGGTGTCCAGATTTATTGTTTGTAACAGTAACATCAAGCACAACTTCCTGTCCGGCAGCCACAAATTCCGGAGTTCCTAATTGAATAGGAAGCACAGCACCGCTATGCCATTTATTTTTAATTTCAGGAATTTCCATTTCGCCCTTTAACCATTTTTCAATTAACTCCACTTGCTTTGCTCCATCAGGAAGCTTTAATAAAACAGGCATTAACTGATTGCCGCCAAGGAAGCGATGGCTTCTATGTTTATTATCTGTAAGTGTTCTGTTATAATCTTTTAAATCACCGTTAGCAGGATCAAAAGTTGAATCCAATGGCATATGACATTCTCTACACTCAATTGTTTTTAAAGCCTCTCCTGGATGATTCCAGTGGCTTTTTCTCCAACTGTCGTATTGATTTTGTAACTGCACTGTTCCTACTCCGTTAACTTGTTTATCAATAAACTGTTTATGGCATGACCCACAAAATTCAGGTGTCTTTAAAATAGTTTTACTAAAAGTTGAAACGTGATTTTTAGGATAGGCACGTATGATAAAATCACTAATGAATTTTGCGGTTTTACCTTCTTTTAATTCATACATATACGGTACACGCTTAGTAATCTGGTATTGCGCATTTCCTTTTACATCAACTTTGGTCATTGAATGGCAACTAACACATGAAACGCCTTCATCTAGTCCCATTGGATTAGTAAGCTTGGTATCATCCAAATTCTTTGAACCTGACAAAAGAGAAATAGGATCATGACAACCACCACAATATCTTGTAGAAACCGGTCCTTTTTCAACAGCCATAGCGTGTTGTACTACACGAAATGCTGGGTCCATTGCAGCATATCTATGTGCATTGGCTTCCCATTCATGACCAACATTCGTATGACAGCCACTTGTGGTACATGATTTTGAATTTCCCATTAATCTAGCATCAATTGCACCACCATCACTTGTAGTTGCAAGACTTGGCTCAAAAGGTTTCGTTTTTCCATAAGCAAATTGGTAATCTTTAGGAAATTCATTATGAAACTCGATAGGATTTGATGCATAAATAAACAAAGCCCCAATTGCCACTAGAATTCCGATAACAAAAAGCAATCTAAGTCCAAATGCTTTTTCATCTTTAACTAACGTACTATCCTTTTTTTCATTTGTTGCTTTATAATCACGAATCAGTAACAAACCAATATGTGGCAATACTGATAAAAGAAATGCAAAAGTTGCTACGATATGTATCTTGTCGAGCAGATAGTTAATGTTCGTGCTGTATGCAGCTTCATAGGTTAAAACTATACCTGTGATAGAAGTTATAACTGCAGTTACCATTGCGATATAACCTAATAGCTTGTGTTGTGTTAGGTTATTATTTCGGTATGATAACCAGTGTTTCAGTTGATAAATGATATAGGGAACCAATACCACTAATCCAAGAGCAGTATGGACTACTACAAATGCCTGAGTAGTTAAACTAAATTTCCCTAGATAAATTATTAGCCCGGAAATGAGTTCGAAAAATAAAATACCAACAACCCATATCATTAAACGACTGTGCCATTTTTCTTTAGATGTTTTCTCCATAAAAATATTTTTAAAATTTCAAGTAATTATTGGAATAATTTCAAGTAGTTTCATATTAGCTAATTTGCACTAATGATTTATAGAATAATCTATGCAACACAAAGCAGCATTCGATAATCAATCAAATAATTAGATAATAAGATCTTACGAAAACAGGAAATCTGGGGGCTGCTCAGGGGATAAGCTTGGAGAAGAAACAATATTTGAATCATTTAAAATTGCCCAACTATTCTCTTGGATTATTTTGTTGAACAAAGTATTCATTGCAAACGAAAAATTATCGTAATCTACTTGATGATTCTTTAATACTAAGTCTTTAGAGCCACCGCTCTTTTTATCACTCCCATTCTGCACGAAATCATTTGTAGCTTTAAAATAATTATTTTTCACCGTTTCCAAATGCATTTTCCGATCATTAGAAATGCATTTTAGATATAATGTATCATTTTCTATTTTCCGTTCTACATACTTATAGGATCTGCCTTCTATTTCTATCTCTCCATCATACCTTTGATAAGCAGACCAATTTGTTTGATAAGGAATTTTAATAGGAACTTTTAGTTCTATCAACTGCGATTCACTGTATAAATTATTATCTAAACTTGCCTCTAATTGCACATTAGCTTTATACTGTAAATACTCTATCACTAGCCTGTATCCAAACAAGTTGAATAAAAATGAAATCATTATAAATAATGCAATTATTTTCTTCAAGGCAATCAGTTAATATGTAGGGCAATATAATTAAGGACATAATTGTCCTTAATTATATTGCGTTAAAATACTACATCCTTATAACAAATCAAATTAATTTTTAAAATCAATACCTTTAATTCTAATTATTTCACCTCAACAGATAGAGATGTCTTACACTATACAATTCCAAAAGGAATACAGATTTCATATTCCGTCTTTCCCGGCACTCTTTTTTTTACTTCTATTTTTGGTGAGTTGCAATACAAAACCTAAAGACAAAAGCCATTCACCGATAGATGATCCAAAAAATCAGGCCCTTCTTTTTCTTTCACAAAACCATCTTGATGAGGCAGCTGCCTCTTTCCAAGAAGCCATAAATATTGATTCAAAAGACCCATCGAATTATATAGGATTAGGACGCCTGTATATTCTGCAAAAGAATTATGACAAAGCAGAAATAATAAGTAAACAAGGGTTGAAAAATATTTCTGATAATGTAGATCTACAATTGCTATTGGCCCAAATTTATGATCTAAAAAAAGATATTACAAATTCTAAAAAACTACTTCTCGAAATCATTGAGAAAGACCCAAAAAATGCAGTTGCCTATTACAAATTAGCTGAGATTGATTCAGCAAACGGGACTAACGGGTTGCGGAAATTGTATTTACTGAAAGCCCAAAATATAGTACCAGCGAATATAGTTTTGCGTTTACAATTAGCAGAAACTTTTGCAAGTGAAAATAAAAATGACTCTGCCCAATTTTATCTACAAAGTATTAAAAAGATCGCACCCAGTTTTTCTAATGCTGCAGACAAGTATTATCAAAAATCAGCTGCCTTATTACAGGCCAATAAACCTTTACAAGCTTTAGAATCAATTCGAAATTTTCATGAATTAATGAAAACTAGTACTGAATATGCATCTGGACTTGATGAAATAGAAATCCCAAAAATGGTGGCGGGCTTTTTTGAATTCGGCACCAATATACCCATCATAACGAGTGCTAATATTCCTGCTACTCATGTAAATGACAATAATACATCAACGCCATTAAGCTTTGTTGACTATCAAGAAATCCCAGGAGCTATTACCGGAAATAGTCCGAAGTCTGAAAGTGGCGTATTTGCAATTGCTGATTATGATGCGGCAGGCAATATGTATCTCTATTCTAGCAATTTAGCAAAAGGCAGTTCTGAATATCAGTCTCATTTATCAGTGATGCAAATGGGTAACTTTAGAGATTGCATAGTAAATGGTGGAATTGACCACAAAGGCATGGACATTGACGCTCATTTTGTAGATTACAATAACGATGGGTACCAAGACCTTTTCATTGCAAATTCAACAGGAATAATATTATACAAGAATAAAGGAGACGGTAGTTTTTCAAAGGTTACTGAAGATATTGGTTTGAAGAACACAGACAATATGAATCAGATCTTATTTGTAGATTTCGATCAAGATGGAGACCTAGATATACTTGTTGCAAGAAAAGGTGGTAATAAATCATTTAGAAATAATGGGGATGGATCATTTACTGAAAATGCAGCTGCAATGGGCCTAACGGGTCCCCTACAAGGAACAGTGAAAATAGATTTCGGTGACTTTGATAATGATGGTGATCTAGATTTAATCGGTTTAAATGAAGATGGCAGTATCGCATTATATAATAATAACCGGCATTCCATTTTTAATGATATCAGTGAATCTGTTGGACTAAAAAATCCAAAATACACAGGTAATGGAATCGCAATTGGAGATTATAATAATGATGGCAAACTTGATATACTAATTACTGGAGGAATTAATGGTAAGTGCTTTTTGTTTAGAAATGATGGAGGACATTTCAGTTTGGAAGATAAAATGTCTGAACAACTAAATAGTTCCATCAATGGGATCCGAGTTAATGATGTTTCCTTTGTAGATTATGACAATGATGGATTACAAGACATTGTTTTGGCTGGTATAAATTCTGATTACAACAAAAGAGGTGTAAAATTGTTTCACAACGATGGATCAAAAAAATTCAGAGAT
The DNA here is from genome assembly GCA_026391125.1 of Bacteroidota bacterium. GTDB lineage: Bacteria > Bacteroidota > Bacteroidia > Chitinophagales > Chitinophagaceae > Sediminibacterium. The sequence continues at coordinate 21,438 of JAPLEO010000108.1, read as the reverse complement.
GTGAGTTCATTACTACCCGAAAAAGAACTACAAGCTTTTCATATTGCAACAGCTGATTTTAATTTTGATGGTGACAGAGATATATTTCTTGTAGGACCAAATGGTATGCGATTGGCAAGAAATGATGGTGGAAATAATAATAACTATGTACAAATTCAACTTACAGGACTTACTTATGGGAATAGTAAAAATAACCGATTAGGGATTGGAGCTCAGATAGAAATTAAAACAGGTGACCTATATCAACTGAAAACCGTAAAAGGACCTTTAACAGAATTTGGTGTTGGTGCAAGAGCTAAAGTTGATGCTATTAGAATTATATGGCCAAATGGATACCCTCAGATCATTACTGATCCAACGCGAAAAGAACGATTATTAGAAGAAGCAAAATTGAAAGGGTCTTGTCCCTTACTTTTTACTTGGAATGGAAAGAAATATGAATTCATCAAAGACATGTTATGGAGAAGTGCACTTGGTATGAATGTTGCAATTCATGGTAAAGACACTATTTATGCTTATTCTGATCCATCGAAAGAATATCTGATGATTCCAGGTGAAATGTTACAACCACAAAACGGACTTTATAATTTAAAGATCACAGAAGAATTATGGGAGGCAGTATATTTCGACAAAGCTGAACTGGTAGCTATAGATCACCCTGATACAATCAATGCATTTGTTGATGAGCGTTTTGTGGCACCACCCTATCCAAGCAAAAAAATATACCAAGTAGCACATCAGCATTTACCAAAATCTGCTGTGGATGAAGCTGGCAACAATTTGTTGCCTAAAATCAGTAAGTATGATTTCGATTATATTTCGAATTTCTCTTTAGGTAAATATCAGGGTATGGCAAATGATCATGAGCTGATATTGGACCTAGGTAAAGAGGCAAATGGAGATAGTTTATTACTTTTCTTAAGAGGATGGATATTTCCTGGAGATGCTAGTATTAATACTGCCTTAACACAGACAACCAAATACCAACTTAAATCTCCTTCACTTCAGGTAATCAATAAAGCGGGCAAATGGCAAACAGTTATTCAAGATATCGGCTACCCGATGGGGAGAGACAAAATGGTAATTGCCAACCTAACTGGGAAATTTTTAACCTCCAATGATCGAAGAGTGAAAATTTGTACCAACATGCAAATTTATTGGGATCATATATTTTTCTCGACAGAAAAAGTAAATGCCCCTATCAAAATGCAAGATTTGAAAATGGTTGGAGCAGAATTAAATTATCGAGGGTATTCCTCTTCATTCAATAAAGGTGGGCCTTATGGACCACAATGGTTTGACTACTATAGCACCACTAAGGGTCAAAAGTGGAGAGACCTAACAGGAAACTATACTAGATTCGGTAATGTGCTCCCATTACTACTTCAAGCGGATGATCAATACATTATCGCAGATGGGGGTGATGAAATAACAATCAACTTTGATGCCACCCAATTGCCTATTTTGCCAAAAGGCTGGAAAAGAGATTTTCTAATTTATAGTGAAGGATGGGTGAAAGATGGAGACTTGAATATTGCATATGGACAAACGGTTGCGCCTTTGCCTTTCCATGCGATGCCTATTTATCCTTATGGAAAAAATGTTAAATATCCACAAGACAATGCCCATTTGAAATACCAAAAAGAGTACAATACCCGTATAGTAAATACGCAGGAATTTGAAAATGCTATTAAACTTGGAAGCTTCGCAAAAAAAAATAAATAATGAACTAAGAATCTGTTTCTTTAGTTCATTCTATTTTTGCAACTGTATGACGGTACATATTTTTAGAGGAAGGATCTAACAGGCCAGCAATATTGTAAGGCTTAATCCTTTCTCTTATTAGTTCAGCAAACGATTTTATATCATCTTCAGTTGGTTGCTTGTTTTCTATAATTTTCAAAAGATCCGCATAAGACGTTTGCACCATTTCACGAATTGCCTTGTCATCGGCATTTAAAAAATATCCAGGAATTTCTTTTTTTATTCTTCTTTGTTCGTGCGCAATGGTTGCAGCGAAATATAGCATCGACCAAGCGTTGAACAACCCAAAATAGGGCATAGTTTTATAACAACCTGCAACTAGATTATCAGTGATTTTCAACTCTTCAAATACTGCATTTTGGTATTCTTTAAGATCTAAATCAAGCAAAGTTTTATTCTCCCAATCTTTACTAATAATGTCAATAATTTTTTCAATTCCCGCTAGAGAATGTGCGATACCTGAGCTAAATAAAGGATCTACAAAACCAATAGTATGCGGTAGAGCAACCCAACCTTCTCCATAGCTTTGTTTCAGTTTTCTTTGCAAACGCTCTGAACGTACTATTTTTCCTGGGACGGTTGATAGTTCACAGTCTTTGATAATTCGTTTTACGGAAGGATATTTATCCAATAGGTCATTCCAAATCTTTTCTGTTGGCAAGTTTTTATAGAACTCATTTGTATCGTCAAGTACAAAACCAAAACTTAATCTATTATCATTGAAACGAAGCATCCATATCCAACCTTCATCAAGGATTTGATGCAAGGCAGAATTATCTGGATTATAAGGATAATCATCTGTCGAAATATTTTCTTCCTGCAAAATCTCAAGCCATTTGGGTACTTGGTTAAAATGAGAGAATATTGAAAAAGAATTGGTCAGAAATTCTTCGGATGACGAGTCGATTTCCATCAGCTGATTCAATAACTTACTACTTCCAGTAGCATCAATAAAGAAGGAAGCATTTAAAATAATATTTTCATTGAACTGATTCACTTGGAATTGCCAATCAGCGTTTCTTTCTGCACTAACTATTTCAGTTTGATCAAAATAATCAATCCCATATTCTTTTACTTTATCAACTAAAAAAGCATCAAAATCAGCACGAAGCCAATTCGTGTCTGATTGAACATCGTCTGAGCTTGCAGCAACAAGCAATTCATTTATATGTTCTTCATCAGTTGTAAAAGCTTTACCAGGATATTGCTTATAATAGCTGAAACCTCTTTTAATTCCACACACAACTTCAGGATGAGTTTTTTGCCAAGTCCCATATCTCGAGAACTCATACAACCAAGGTAGATTGTATTTAGTAGCGAGATTACGAATGATTAAATCGGCCACAGGCGTAGATGATTCTCCAATTGCAAATCGCGGATGTTTTCCCTTTTCAATTAGGCATACTTTAAAACCTAGATTGTTCAAAATAAGTGAAGTAACAGAACCTGCAAAGCCTGCACCTACTATTAAAATATCGTATTTTATATTTGAATTTTCAGTCATTTTATTCATGATAGCTACAGGCTATCGACTGGTAAATTTTTTGATTTAAATTCATTTGATTCAATCTACTTTTTCTCTCTTCGAAACAGTGTGTGCAGTTAGATAAAAAACCAATATCCCAAGTATCAACAAGCACTTGTCCCTGTTTTAAAGCAAGCCCCCTATCAAAAACCTCTTCCAAAGCATTCAAAGATGGGGGAACATAGTAACCCTGCTCTTGTAGCTTTTCCATCATCCCATTACCTCCCCTTGTTGGAATAATGGAACAACAACCAACTCCACAATCAAAAGCGAATTGAATGGTTTTGATTGTCCATTCGATACTTTCTTTTTCGTCTATAATAAATGGTGGGTTTAAAAGTATAAATGCGCGCATATCTATACCATGACTACTTAAAAAGTTAGCAGCTTTCTTAAAATCCTCTTCGCTGAGTTGCTTATTTAGTTTAGGCAATGAATCTGGATGAATCGTTTCAAGTCCCATGGCAATTTCTAATTTGCCACTTAGTTGATCATTAAAATCAACACAGGCCTGTCCACATAGTTTGGCATGATTCTCAACAATTACTTTTTTAAAGTTCTTAACTCGATCAATGATACCAGCATAGTCGGATAAGGGTATTGATTTTTGATCGAAGAAGTTTCCACTATTGTATAACTTAATGACACTTGCTTCAGGAAGCCTACTCAAAGCATAATCAATCTGTTTTATAATTGCACCTTCAGGCGTATCTTCTAGTAATGTGTTTTTCCATAGATCACACATTAGGCATTTAAATACACACTCTTTACTTGTAAGAAATATGGTGTTAACCGTTTGTAAATTCCCATCTTTATCTGGTTCCATTTCATGCAAAAAATGAAAAGGAATATTTGGGTCAACTATATTTCTTTGAGGTCGATTTTTTTCTATTTCCCTACTGTCGTGCATATAGCGAATTGAAATAGGTCCGATAAACCGTTTCATCATCAGAAAACATCTGATTAAATGTATTTTCACCAACGGCACCACGTTGAAATCTACGCTTTTCGAATACTGGCATATCGAAACCAGTTAAAGCTTTGATCCCCCTGCTTACAATTTCTCCTTTCAATGCATATAATTCATCCTCACTCCACTTTGTTAATGCAATAAATGGTATCCCCTCTGAAATTTCTATAACGTTTGGCAATGCATACGGACTAAACCCTTTAAAACCTAACATCTGTGATGGGGCATAAGAACGTACATGCCCTCTGCTTTGACCACCTGTATAAGTAAGAGAATGCTTGATTTTATCAACACCCCAGCCTTCTTGGTAAAGCATTGTATTATTTAACACACTACGAATGGTAAGTTCGGTGTTTTCCGCAATCGGATAATCCTTAAGGTTTTCATCGCCACCATCTCCATCTGCTAAGTATTTCCATTCTGGATATTGTTTCCTGATTTCCTTACTTAATGCAAGTGCCATTGTTGCTGATTCAATATCCAATGGTTTATAATCTTCCACCACTTTTATAGCGTCTTTATAACTTATGGAAGATTGAGGTACATCAAGTACTTCTAAAAAAATGGATAGACCCAATTGGTCTAAAAATTGATGTGCTTGAATTGCATCTGAACCAGAATTCACAGATAATGTAAACGCTTTTAATCTTTGAGGAGATAGGCCAAGCTTTAGCATTAAATGATAAAGTACTAAAAAGACAGATCCACTATCAATGCCCCCTGAAAATAAAACGCCAATGGGCTCATTCTCTGGAATAGACAATAACCATTTCTGGCATTCTTTAGCCAATGCCTCCATATATGTTTTGCCAATTTCATCTAAGTTATCAGTTAAGACATTTCTTTTCGGTGCAAAAAAACGTGTGTAAACAGGATTGGGATCGGGACAGCCTATTACTTCTAAACGAACTACAAAATGTGCAGGCACCATTCTAGTATAAGAAGGATGGAATTGCGTATGAAGCCCTTTTGTTTTTAGAAAATTGTAAATCTCATCGATCCTTTCTGCAACTATAAGCATCGGCCCGGAGACTTGCTTAGCTAAAAAGTAACGCATAGGTCTTCCAATAGAGCGGGCCATGAAAACTTGTTGCCCAACTTTTTCTACGATGGCAAATTGTCCGTCAATTTTGCGAACCCTTTCTGCATCGCCAGAAACTATTGCTGCCGTAACTTCCTCCTGCGTCATATTGAATATAGTGTTGTTATTATAATCAAGCAGGTTTACAAAATCTGTAATAGGTAGTTTGGCGTTATCCATTTTTAATATTTTAATAGATTATCAATATTATACAACAAAAGTATTGATTCCCCGTAAATGAACCTCTTTAAATCTTCGGGAGTAATAGCAACAAAAAAACGCCTCAGTTTTAGCTGAGGCGGTGTATTTTTTATTGTAAAAACTTTATGCTAGATAAATTTCAAAACTGCTTCACCCATTGCTGCTGTACCCAAGATGTTCTCAGGTTTAGTAGTTGCATCAGCAATGTCAACCGTTCTGAATCCTTGCTTTAAAACTTGATCAACCGCACTGATCACCAGATCAGATTCATCTTTCATACCGAATGAAATATCTAACAACAGTGCAGCTGAAAGAATCGATGCTAAGGGATTTGCAATGCCCTTGCCAGTAATATCGTGTGCAGAACCATGAATTGGCTCATACACGCCTGTACCATCGCCAATGGATGCAGAAGCTAACATTCCCATTGAACCAGCGATTTGCGACGCTTCATCAGTTAATATATCTCCAAATAAGTTTGCAGTAACTACTACGTCGAAACGACATGGGTTTTTGATCAACATCATAGCTGTAGAATCTACGAATTGGTGTTCTACTTCTACATCAGGATATTCCAATGCTAATTTCTGAATTACTTCTCTCCAAAGACGACTTGTCTCCAACACATTTGCTTTATCAACAGAACATAATTTTTTCTTTCTGGTTCTTGCAGCTTCAAAAGCTTTTCTTCCGATACGTTCTACTTCATAGCGACTATATTCAGCAACATCATAAGCCGTATCTCCATCATTTTTTCGACCCTTTTCACCAAAATAAATATCGCCAGTTAATTCTCTGAAAAATAGGATATCGGCACCTTTTAATATTTCAGGTTTAATACTTGATGCACTTAGCAATTCATCGAATAATTTAATCGGGCGGAGGTTTGCATATAAGCCCAATTCCTTACGCATTTTTAGCAGGCCTTGTTCAGGTCGAACTTTTGCTGATGGATCGTTGTCGTATTTAGGGTGACCAACTGCACCAAATAAAACCGCATCTGATTTGCGCATTTTTTCTAAAGACTCTGCAGGTAACGCCTCTCCTGTTGCTTCAATTGCAACATGACCAATCAATGCTTCATCGTAATGAAACTCATGTCCAAATTTGGCAGCGATCGCATCCAAAACTTTTTTGCCAACTGCTGTTACTTCCTGTCCGATACCATCACCTGGTACAATTAATATATTTTTAGTAGCCATTGTATCTTTTATTTTAATATTGATTTGTTAGTTAGTCGATCGTGTTAAGCATTTTCTGAGTAGCCTTAATTGCAGAAACAGTTTGGTCGCTATCTAATCCACGAGTTTTAAATTCTTTTCCATTGTGCATCCAAGTAATAATGGTTTCACACAACGCATCTGATTTACCACCCGGTGGGATGCGAACAGCATAATCTGTTAGTTGTGGAAGTGCAATTTTTTTAGACGCATATACTTTTTTAATCGCATTCATGAATGCATCGTATTGACCATCACCTTGCGCATGTTCTTCGAATATTTCTTCTCCTATTAGAATTTTAACTGTTACTGATGGACGAAGGTTTTTAGAATGTGTGAGTACATAATTTGCAACCTGTACTTTTTCTACAATGGTATTACTATCTAACACATCCGAAATGATATATGGAAGGTCTGCTTGTGTAACTGTTTGTTTTCTATCTCCTAATTCAATGATACGCTGAGTAACTTTTTTGAGGTCCTCATCAGCTAATTGAATACCTAATTCTTTCAAGTTGTTTTCAATATTCGCTTTACCACTTGTTTTACCAAGTGCGTATTTCCTTTGGCGGCCAAAACGCTCGGGCATCAGATCATTGAAATAAAGATTGTTCTTCTTATCGCCATCGGCGTGAATGCCCGCAGTTTGGGTAAATACATTTTCGCCTACAACAGGTTTGTTAGCAGGAATCCTAAACCCAGAAAATGTTTCAACCAGTTTACTTACGGAGTATAAAGATTTTTCGTTGACAGAAGTTTTCACTTCTTTCATATTATCGTGTAATACAGCAATAACACTTGCTAAAGAAGCATTACCTGCTCTTTCACCCATACCATTAATGGTTAAGTGCAAGCCTTTGGCACCTGCGAAAACTGCCTCTAATACATTGGCAGTTCCCAAGTCATAGTCGTTATGCGCATGAAAATCAAAATGGATATTGGGATATTTCTGAACCAATTCTGAAACGAATTCATAAGATTCTCTAGGAGTTAATACGCCTAAAGTATCTGGCAACAAAACGCGTTCTATTGGCTGATCTTTTATAAAATCGAGATAACTGATCACATAGTCTTTCGAATGGCGCATCCCATTACTCCAATCTTCGAGATAGACATTGCTCTTTAAACCCTTGTCCTTAGCGAGTTTTAGAACAGCAGCAATTTCTGCAAAATGTTGGTCGGCCGTTTTTTTAAGTTGATGCGTTAAATGATTTAAAGACCCTTTGGTTAAAAGGTTCATCACTTTTGCACCCGCTTCCAACATCCAATTCACTGAAACTTCTCCATCTACAAAGGTCAATACTTCTACCCTGTTGAGATACCCATTTTCTTTAGCCCAATCAGTGATTTTTTTTACTGCTTGAAATTCTCCTTCCGAAACTCTTGCAGAAGCGATCTCAATTCTATCAACATTTAAATCTGTTAATAGCAATTTGGCAATGGTTAATTTCTCAGATGCAGAAAAGCTCACTCCGCTGGTTTGTTCACCATCGCGGAGTGTAGTATCCATGATTTCGATATGTCTTTGTTGCTTTTTCAATCCTATAATTTTAGCGTCGTTAGTTTAGATACCATTCGTTGCTGCGAAAGTTTTAATATCATCTTTCATTGCCTGTAAATAATCGATATCATCAAAGCCGTTCATAAGATTATGCTTCTTATAACCATTGATAGCAAATGATTCGCTAGCTCCAGTAGCTTCAAGTTTAATAGTTTGAGCAGCTAGATCAATAGTGATAACGGTTGCAGGATCAACTTCAATAGCTTTAAATATTTGATCTAGAAAAGCTTCTGAAACCTGTACTGGCAAAATCCCAACATTAATTGCATTGCCTTTAAAAATATCAGCGAAGAAACTAGATACCACACAACGGAATCCATAATCGTAAATTGCCCATGCAGCATGTTCGCGGCTGCTTCCACTTCCGAAATTTGTTCCTCCTACAAGAATCTTACCTGTATATATGGCATTGTTTAAAACGAAATCCTGTTTGGGAGAATTGTCGTTATTGTATCGCCAGTCGCGAAACAAATTATCGCCAAAACCTTTTCTTTCTATTGCTTTTAAAAAGCGCGCTGGAATGATCTGATCTGTATCTACATTTTCGATTGGTAAAGGAACTGCAGTACTTGTTAAGACCGTAAATTTATCGTAAGCCATTTGTATGATTTGATAAGTTTTAAAATTAATTTTTACAGTTAAGCCAACAAATCTCTTGGATCAGTTACTACCCCTGTAATAGCTGCTGCTGCTGCAACGTAGGGACTAGCCAATAGCGTTCTACTTCCTGGCCCCTGACGACCTTCGAAGTTTCTATTACTCGTGCTAACCGCATATTTGCCTGCAGGAATTTTATCATCGTTCATTGCTAAACAAGCAGAACAACCTGGCTGACGTAATAAGAAACCTGCTTCAGTTAATATATCTAGAATTCCTTCTTCTTTAATTTGTGCTTCTACAATGTGTGAACCCGGAACGATCCAAGCAGTAATATGATCTGCTTTTTTGCGACCTTTCACAATTGATGCAAACGCACGGAAATCTTCGATCCTGCCATTTGTACAACTTCCGATGAATACATAATCTACTTTCTTACCGAGCATTAATTGGTCTTCTTCAAAGCCCATATATTTTAATGACTTTTCATAAGTAGCCACACCGCCTGCTAAGTCAGTTGCTTTTGGAATATGTTTTGAAATTCCCATACCCATACCAGGGTTAGTACCATAAGTAATCATTGGCTCGATCTCAGCAGCAGCAAAATTGTATTCTTTATCAAAACTAGCACCTGCATCGGTTTTCAATGTTTTCCAATAAGCTAATGCCTTATCCCATGCTGCACCCTTCGGCGCTTTTTCTCTACCATTGATATAATTGAAAGTAGTATCATCTGGTGCGATCATACCACCACGAGCACCCATTTCAATACTCATATTACAAACTGTCATTCTTCCTTCCATGCTCATATTTTCAAACACATCGCCTGCATATTCTACAAAATATCCTGTTGCACCTGCTGTAGTTAATTGCGCAATAATATAAAGCGTTACATCTTTTGCTGTAACTGCTTTACCTAATTGCCCATTCACATTGATGCGCATCTTCTTTGGCTTTGGCTGCATGATACACTGAGACGATAAAACCATCTCTACTTCAGAAGTACCAATTCCAAATGCAATTGCACCAAAAGCTCCGTGAGTTGAAGTATGAGAATCGCCACATACGATGGTCATGCCCGGAAGCGTGATTCCATTTTCTGGCCCAACAACGTGTACAATCCCATTTTTAGGATCTCCCAATCCCCAATGTGAAATACCATATTTCGCAGAGTTCCTTTCTAAAGCTTGTAATTGATTGGCAGATAAGGGATCTTCAACTGGTAGGTGTTGATTGATCGTTGGTGTATTGTGATCGGCTGTTGCAAAAGTGCATTCAGGAAACATCACATCAATTCCCCTACTTTCTAATCCCAAAAAGGCAACTGGACTAGTTACTTCGTGTATAAAATGACGGTCGATGAAAAATACATCCGGCCCATCTTCGATCTTACGAACTACGTGTGCATCCCACACTTTGTCGAACAGGGTATTTGGGTTATTGCTCATGTTCTATGTATTTGTTGATTTTTTCTAAAATGGTGAATCAAAATTCTTATTCTACAAATTTAAATAGTTTAATTATGACTTATTTATACTTATTTTGACAATTATTAATACTTAATAGGTATCTATGGAATTAAGACATTTGAGGTATTTCCTCACTTTGGCCCATGAATTGAGCTTTACAAAGGCTTCTGAAAAGTTGTTTATTGCACAGCCTCCGTTGAGTCGTCAGATCAAAGAATTGGAAACAGAATTGAATGCCAAACTCTTTAATAGGAATAATAAAAGGGTTGAATTAACGGATGCAGGAAAGTTTTATGTGAAAGAGATCACGCAATTACTGCAATCGCTCGACAGAATAAATCTTAAAACACAAAAGATCAGTCAGAATATAAGTGGTGAATTTCGCATTGCTTATATCAGTTCTACTTTTTCGGGGGATATCACGGAGCTTGTAAAATTTTTATCATCGAAATATCCCTTTGTAAATTTTAGATTGTATGAGGTTCCAACTGTTGAACAGGTGGTGGGACTAGAACAGGGCAAAATTGATTTAGGCATCATACGTGCACCATTGTATTCACCTGAGATAGAAACGAGGTTATGGTTCAGAGATAGTTTTTCGTTGGTGTTTAATCGAAACAAAGTGAATATTCGTACTGAAAAAGAGATTAAAAATTTAAAGGACGAAACCTTTGTATTTTTTAATAAAGAATATGCGCCATTTTATTATGATACATTGATCGAGATCTGTGCTAAGTATGGGTTTACACCAAAGATCGTACACGAATCAAATAATATTTCTTCCATTATACAACTGGTAAAAAATGGATTGGGCATTTCAATTGTTCCAACAAATATTGTAAAGAGTCATAACTATCCGGACCTCGGATTTTTGGAACTAAAAAAATTGAACCTATTTACTGATATACTTTTAGCAACACCTAAACTGAGCGATTCGGAAATTGCAAAAGAAGCAATCAACTTTTTGTTGAAGTAAGCTGTTGTTAAATGAGTGCAGCAGATGCATTGGCTTTAATTAATCTCACTTCTTCTGCAGATGCATTGAATACAGAACCAAGATCATGCACCAACGGATTTTGATAGGTCAATGGATTAGCAATATCTACTCTGGCAGCACTATGATATTCTTTTGCTTGTGTTGCAGCTGCAATTGCTGCTACATTATAGCTTCTTAATCCGCAACCTGGCATGATGATGATACGGTTGTCTGCTTGTGTCATCAAAGCCGACAGGATATCTAATGCATCAATTGCTGCTTTTTTACCACCGCTCGTTAAGATCCGCTCAAATCCAGATTCAATTGCATCTTCGAGTGATTGGTTCAAATTCGGAGAAAGGTCAAAAGCTTTATTCAGTGAAACTTTCATGGGATAAGCCCATTCTACAAAACGTTTACACAAATCAAGATCTAAACTACCATCCATTTTTTGTGCCCCAATTGAGACCCCATCGCACCCGATGTTTTTGCAGAAAAGAATATCTTGACGAATGCTTTCAATTTCGTCATCACTATAAAAATAGTACCCTCCTCTAGGGCGGATAATGGGATACAACTTAATACTGACTAATTTTCTGGCTTGAATTAATACCCCTGGTGCAGGAGTAGTGCCACCTTCAGTAGGATTGCCACATAATTCTATTCTCCCAGCTCCCCCTTTTTCTGCATTGATACAACTCTCTAAATTAAATGCACAAACCTCAATCGTTACTTCATTAGACATAGCAAACCTTTCCACTAAATTACAGGATTTTAAACAGACAAACTCTTCACCCTCACTTCTCACTCCTCACTCCTCACTTCTCACTTCTCACTCCTCACTTCTCACTTCTCACTCCTCACTCCTCACTCCTCACTTCAACTTCTTCCTCCATTTTTCACTTTTCACTTTTATCTTTTATCTTTTATCTTTACATATGGGCCTTCAAGAAGCACTTTTACAGATACTCCCTGCAGAAAAAGTAAAAACAAGAATTACAGATAGGTATAGTTATGCTAGCGATGCAAGTTTCTATTATTTAGTACCTCAAGCAGTTGTTCAACCATCTAGTCTTGAAGAAATCAAAGCTCTTTTTGAATTATCCCACACTACAAATACCCCATTAGTATTTAGAACAGGTGGAACTAGTTTGTCTGGCCAATCAATCACTGATGGAATTCTTGTAGACCTTAGTAGGTATTGGCAAACTGCCTCTGTGATAGATAATGGAGATGCCGTAAAAGTTCAGCCTGGAATAATTGGAGGCGATGTTAATCAACTTTTAAAAAAATGGGGACGTAAAATTGGTCCAGACCCTGCATCGATCAATGCTGCAATGATGGGTGGAATTCTATCAAACAATAGTAGCGGTATGTGCTGTGGCGTTACTGGAAATGCCTATCATACACTTAGATCAATGGCATTCATGCTTACTGATGGAAGTTATTATGATACTTCCATTGCATCAGATTATCAAAGATTTGAAAACGAGCAACAACATCTTTTTCTTGAAATAAAAAAACTACAAACGGGGCTGTTGAATAATACAACACTAGTTGCTCGCATTCGAAAAAAATATGAACTTAAGAATACGGTTGGTTATGGATTAAATGCATTTATCGACCACCAACACCCATTAGATATTTTATCACATGTTCTAATTGGTGCAGAAGGTAGTTTAGCATTTATTGCTGAAGCCATTTTAAATACACTACCAGATTTAGCTTATAAAGCAACTTCCATTCTATATTTCGAAACACCTCTAATTGCTTGTAACGCCATTGCAGGATTGAAGGCAACAGGAGCGGCCGCATTAGAATTGATGGATAGAGCTGCACTTCGGTCAATCGAAAACCAAGCACACGCACCAGAAGCAATTAAAACATTACCAGCGCAAGCCACTGGCATATTGTGCGAATATCAAGCTAGCTCTTTAGATGAACTGAATGCTCAACTAGAAAGTGCTGGTCCTTTTTTAGGAACACTTCAAACCATCTTACCTTATCAGTTTACTTTAGATGCAGAGCAACAAGCAAAGTATTGGAAGCTACGTAAAGGCATGTACCCTTCCGTTGCTGCAGCAAGAGCAAAAGGATCAACCGTTTTATTAGAAGACATCGCATTTCCAGTTGAAGTTCTGGGTGAAGCAGTTTTAGCTGTTCAAGATTTAATGTGGAAGTATGGATTTGTAAATGGAATTATTTTTGGTCATGCCAAAGAAGGGAACCTACACTTTATCATATCTCAATCTTTCAATGAACCTTCTGATATTTTAGCGTATGAAAATTTCGCGAAAGATCTGGCAGTTTTGGTTCTTGAAAAATACCATGGTTCATTGAAAGCAGAACATGGTACTGGCCGACAAATTGCACCCTTCATTGAAGACGAATGGGGAACCGAGGCTTATGAGATCATGAAGCAATTAAAGTTGCTACTCGACCCGCACCAATTATTAAACCCCGGTGTAATTATCAATGCTGACAAAGATTGTCATACCAAAAATTTAAAGACGCTTCCAATTGTTGAAGAGGAAGTTGATAAATGTATAGAATGTGGTTACTGTGAACACCGCTGCCCTAGTAGAGAATTCACGCTAACACCGCGCAGAAGAATTGTTGTACGAAGAGCATTGCAGCGCATGCTTAAAGACAATGACCACGCTAATTATCAACAATTATTAAAAGAATACCAGTATGATGGTTTAGACACTTGTGCAGTGGATGGATTGTGTGCTTTAGAATGTCCTGTTGATATCAATACTGGAGAATTGGTAAAGAGATTGCGTCGTGAAAGTCACTCAACTACCGCCAACAGTATTGCATTAATGGTAGCGAAGCATTTTGGCACAGTAGAATCAATAGTAAAAATTGCGCTCAAAACAGGCAACCTTACTAATCGATTATTAGGTAAACAGGCGATGCCTAATTTGACAAAAACCATTCGAAAAATAGTACCTAGTTTTCCTTTATGGACTGATGAAATCACAGGACCAATACATTACTCAACAAACCTAGTTACAAATCCAAAAGCTGTTTTCTTTAATGCATGTATTAGTAGAATGATGGGGGCTGATAAGGAATCTAAAGAATCTACGGTAGATATTGCAGTACGTGTTGCAAAAAGAGCAGGGATAGATTTATTGGTTCCAACTGATTTATCTGGAACTTGTTGTGGGCAAATTTATTCTTCAAAAGGGTTTACTGATGCACACCGTTTTACTGTAAATCAAACCATCGAAAAATTATGGCATTGGTCTGAGCAAGGGAGCCTTCCAGTGGTAATGGATACTACCTCTTGTACCAATTCAATCTTACATAGTAGGCCTTATTTAAATGAGATCAATCAGGCAAGATTTGATAAAATAAAACTTTTAGACATAATTGATTTTCTTGCAGATGAGGTGCTTCCAACTTTAATGATCAACAAGCCAAAAAACAAAATCGTATTTCATCCTGTTTGTAGTAGCTACAAAATGAATTTATTGGGTAAGATGAAGAAAATTGGAAAAGCATGCGCTGAACAAGCAGATTTCCCAGTAAACGCAGGTTGTTGCGGGATGGCAGGTGATCGAGGTTTTTATTATCCTGGGCTAACTGCTGCTGCAACTAGAAAGGAAGCAGAAGAAGTTACTGCAATTGATTATGATGGATATTATTCTTCAGGTAAAACCTGTGAAATGTCGATTTCAAAAACTGTTGCCAAAAATTACCAATCGATCTTGTATTTGTTAGACGATGTAAGTGCTTAAAGATTTTTTACAGCTTGCCTAGCTATCAGCTTCCATTGATGTCCATTTTTTTGCCAAACCAAGAGTACCGACAATTTTACTTCTCCTGGCTTTGCATTATCGTTTATAGTAGCAAATAATTTGTGTCGCACAATCGCATTCTTCCCAATAATTTGAACTGTTTGATCGGTTATTTCAATGGTTATAAAATCAGAAACCCCTGATGTTAATGCATCTTCTAAGCTTGTCTTGGTATCGATTTTTCCACCTGAATGTCCGTAGCTCAATTTGTTAGACAACAATAGATCTAAAGTTGTTTTATCTGCATCAATCAATGCTTTTCTGAAAGATTCAACAGCACGTACAACTGCTACACTATCTTTTGATTGGGCAAAGGAAAATTGACAAATAATCATTCCAAGTAAACAAGACACTAAATATTTCATTTCTTATTATTGAACAACTAATTTAGTGAAAAGAAGTTAATCTACTCGCAATCGGTTAAAGTCCGGATAAAGCTTTAATAAGGATTCTCAAACTCCAGATGATCACCAAAGTTCCTACGGATATGAACATGGTCTTCAAAGGTAGTTTTCCAGCAAGTTTTGCAGCAAGTGGTGCAGCAACCACTCCTCCTATAATCAGCCCGAGAATGATCTGCCAATGATTTATGCCTAGCATAGAAAAGAATGTAAGTGCACTTGCAAGGGTTACAAAAAATTCTGTGATACTTACGGTCCCAATCACAAAACGAGGTGTTCTTCCTTTTGAGATAAGTGTACTAGTAACCAAGGGTCCCCAGCCTCCGCCCCCAAAGGAATCCAAGAATCCACCTGCGCCTGCAAGCCAACCTGCGTTTTTAACTTTCTGTGGTTTTCTATTTTTTCGGAAAGCTGCAGAAAAAATACGCAATCCTAATATAAGCGTGTATGCTGCAAGTATAGGGCGAATATATTTTGAATACTCAACTCCAAATTTTGATAATAGGTACGCCCCTAAAATTGCTCCAATCACTCCAGGAATCAATAACGCTTTGAATAATTTTTTATTCACGTTTCCGAATCGGTAATGACTATAACCCGACGCGCCACTTGAAAAAATTTCCGCAGTATGTATACTTCCACTAATAGCTGGAAGGTTAACTCCTAATGAAAGGAGTACCGTTGTACAGGTTACTCCATATCCCATTCCCAAAGCACCATCCACCATCTGAGCTAAAAAGCCTGCAAAGATCATCCAATAAAAAATGGAATCGATATGAGAGGGGATTCCTTTTACAGTATCTAAAATATTATGGAACGGAAAGTAGGTCAAAATAAAATAGCCTACAAACATGAAGAAGAAAGCAAAAACAAATTTAGAAGCAATATTTCTCCACTTTTTTTCAGCACTTACATAATCAGCTTCATTATCATCGATCAACACTTTTGTAATCTTGTTGAGCTTATTAACCTTGCTGGCAAAATTCCCTTTTAATCTACTTCGAAGTGCTTCCATATTTTCCAGCAAATCGTTCAATTCATTTGGTAACGCATCATTTAAAACCTCCTTCAATCTTTTTGCAATAGTAGGCGACTTGCCATTTGTTGAAATGGCAATTTTTAAATTCCCTTTTTGAACAATTGAGCTTAAATAAAAATCGCAGAGTGCAGGTTTATCTGCCACATTGATGAGTATACCCGCTAGTTTTGCATCTTTATAGATCTGTTCACTCAGTGTAAGATCGTTTACCGCCGCAATAATAATATCTGCCCCTCTTAAATCGCCTGAATTATATGGTTTTAATGAAACATGCAAATTTGAATGCTTATTTACCAGATACTCAATGCGGCTATCCAATTCTACGGTTACGATATGTACTAATGTTTCTGGTGCATTACCGAGAATTGCATTCAGTTTTTCTAATGCCACATTACCACCTCCAATTAATAAAACAGACAGTTGTTCCAGTTTAAGGAAAATCGGGAATAGTTGATTGGTATCTCTATGACTATTTGATGAATGTTCCTTCACTGTTTCAGCAATGTTTATTTCTTGTTCTTGTATCAAAATGAATCATTTATGCTATCAAAGCTGTGCAAATTTAAGGTACTACCATCACATTCCTATTATTTTAGTAGACTTTAAATGACATATAACATTAATTATGCAAATATTTTATTTTCCACTGATTTAGCAGACTTTACAAAGTCTTTTATTTTATTATTACTATACTTTCAGAATTTGTAATTATTGTTGCTCGCAATGCATCGACTAAAGTTTGGAAGTGTTGGGTATCATGTTTTGCTGTGATAGTTAATCGCAAACATGCTTCCCCTTTTTTAACCGTGGGATAAACAATTGGCTGAATATAAATGCCATGTTCGTATAACAATAAATCTGAAATCTTTTTGCAACGTTTCTCCTCTCCGATTGGTATGGGTGTGATGTGGGTGTCGTTTGAATAATAGGAGATCTTATTCAATTCCAACAACCGCCTAAGTTCTCTAACTTTTTCCTGATAAAGGGGTCGAATGTGTTGGTCAGCTTTTAGTAACTCAATGCTTTTCTTTGCCGCAGCACAAATAGCAGGAGGCAAAGAAGTCGTGAAAATAAAACCTGAACCCATACTTCTGATCGCATCAATGATCAATTGATCACCTGCAATGTATCCACCTAAAACGCCAAATCCTTTAGCAAGTGTTCCATTTATGATATCTATCCCATTTTGAACTTGCAATTGCTCGGTTAATCCTCCTCCATTTTGTCCATAAATTCCAACCGCATGCACTTCATCGATATAAGTTAGTGCTTGATATTTTTTTGCTAACAATACAATTTCAAGAATAGGGGAAACAGTTCCACTCATCGAATAAATCGATTCAAAAACAATTATTTTGGGCTGATTTAAAGGAATGCTTTTCAAAACATTTTCCAAATCTTCTAGATCATTATGCTTAAAGATCTTTTTTGCAGCACCACTAGCTTTGATTCCTTCAATGATGGATGCATGATTGTATTCATCCGAAATAAAAATAGCATTTGTCAATAGTTTTCCCATTACAGAAAGTGCGGTAAGATTCGCCAAATAAGCACTCCCAAATACTAATGCCGCTTCTTGTTGGTGAAGTTTTGCCAGTGCATTTTCAAGCTCCCGATGATAAATAGTGGTTCCGCTAATATTGCGTGTTCCTCCACTGCCAGTTCCAGCTCTATTTGCAACAAAACTTAATTTACTGATCACTTCTTCATGAACGCTCATCGCGAGGTAATCATTACTACAGAAATTAATTGCCTTTCGCTTTTCACCTTGTGGATCTTCAAAATAAAAAGTAGGAAAATGTTGTGCCGACTTATTCACGTTCAGAAAATAGCGATACGTACCTGATCCTTTCAGTTCATGAAGTTTTTCGGAAAATATTTCAGCGTAATTAATCATGAAGAATCCATTTTTTTCTCACAGAAAAATCTCCAAATGTTTCTCCAATCGATCTTTCTGTTGAATAGGTTTGAAACAAATTATCCAATGTGCTTAAAATTTGAGCTTCCTCTAAGCTTTCTAGATATATTTTATTAAGTCTTTCTCCTTGACGATCTCCACCTAAGTGTAAATTATATTTACCAGCTGCAGTACCCACAAAACCAATTTCTGCCACATAGGGCCTTGCACATCCGTTGGGACAGCCAGTCATTCTAATAATAATTTCTTCTTTCCCCAATTGATGCTTCTCTAACAATGGTTCAATCTTACTGATCAAATCTGGTAAATAACGTTGCGCTTCTGCCAAGGCTAATGGGCAGGTTGGTAATGATACACAAGCCATACTATTTTTTCGAATCGCTGAACTGTTTTCGGTATGGTCAATGATCCCAAATCGTTCTAAAATTTGATGCACCGTTTCTTTATCACTTACTGCAATATCACTCAATATGAGATTTTGCGTACAGGTAAATCTAAAATTTGCCTTACCCGTTTTTGCCACTTCTAATAAAGCAGTTTTTAAAGGGAATAACTCAGTATCAAGTACGCGCCCATTTTCAACAAGCACAGTATAAAACCAATTTCCAGCTGCGTTTTGTTTCCATCCAAAATGGTCTACTCTTTGCGTTAATTGAACTGATCTTGCTGGAGCAAGTCTAAATCCAATCCTTCTTTCCAATTCTTCTTTAAACCAATTAATGCCTAATTTATCAACGGTATATTTTAAACGAGCCAATTTTCTGTCAGACCTGTTTCCATAATCTCGTTGAATCGTGAGAACCTCATAAATCGCTGCTAAAGTTTTTTCCTCAGTATCAGTAAAACCAATTACAGTTGCAAGACGGGCATAGGTTTCCGGGTTCCCGTGAGTTGTGGAAAGTCCACCCCCAATTGCAATATTGAACCCTTTTAAAACATCGTTTTCTATGACGGCGATCAAACCTAGATCGTTCGCAAATACATCTACATCATTATTGGGTGGAATGGCAATGGCAATTTTAAATTTCCTTGGCAAGAATCGATCTTGATATAATGGATCCTCCTCCTCTTTTTTATCTACAATCTTTTCCTCATCCAACCATATTTCATAATAGGCTTTAGTCTTGGGCATTAAAAGCTGACTGATCTTATCAGCATATGCAAAAACCTGTTCATGAATAGGTGATTCTCCTGGATGTGAACTACACAAAACATTCCGATTAATATCTCCGCATGTAGCGATTGAATCCAACTTAGATTCATTAAAGGCCTGAATGGTTGGCTTGATATGCGACTTGATCAAACCATGCAACTGTACCGTTTGTCTACTAGTTATTTTAATGACCCCTGTTGCATGATCCCCTGCAATTTGATGAGTTGCCATCCATTGTTCAGGTTTTAGAAATCCACCTGGCAACCGCAACCGAATCATAAAACTATATAGTCTGTCTAATTTCTTTTCAGCTCTTTCTTCTCTCCTGTCTCGATCATCTTGTTGATACATACCATGAAACTTAATTAAAGCTTGATCGTCTTCACGAATTGCTCCAGTTAATTCATCCTGCAAACTTTCAACGATAGAACCCCTCAACCCATGGCTCTCAGTTTTTATCCGCTCAATAATCGATAGTTTTTCTTGCTTTGACATGCTTTATGTTAAGTGATATGGGAATAAAAATTATTAATATACGTCTTTATGATAGCGATGACTTTCTTTTAAAACATGGATGTATGCCTTTGCTTCATCAATAGTCATTTTACCATATTGCTCTATAATCTGAATTAATGCTTGTTCTACATCATTACTCATGGGGTCTTTCTTACCACACACATAGAAGTAGGCTCCTCCTTGAAGCCACTCAAATAATTCGGCGCCATGTTCAAGCATCCGTTGTTGTACGTATATTTTTTCTTTCTGATCTCTTGAAAATGCAACATTTACTTTTGTGAGCGTTCCGGTTGTTTCCCAATTCTGAATTTCTGTTTGATAAAGAAAGTCGGTCGCAAAAT
The DNA here is from genome assembly GCA_026391125.1 of Bacteroidota bacterium. GTDB lineage: Bacteria > Bacteroidota > Bacteroidia > Chitinophagales > Chitinophagaceae > Sediminibacterium. The sequence goes on along the minus strand of JAPLEO010000108.1, from coordinate 897 downwards.
GTTGTTCACCAAAAAACAACCAGTTCCTACCAGTTGCTCCCACTGCATCTCTCTCAGCAAGAAAGCCCCTAAACGCTGCGATACCAGTGCCCGGACCAATCATAATAATATCCTTATCCTTTGCAGGCAGTTTAAAACGCTTATTCTTTTGTACAAAGAATTCAATGGTACCGTTCACTTTGATCTCACTTAGAAAGTCAGAACACAAACCGTATTGCTTCTTTTCATTCGCCCAGAAAATATCCCTTGCAACTGTAATATGAACTTCGCCTTCTGTAGCTAATGGAGACGAAGAAACAGTGTATAGTCTTGGTGATTGCGGATTCAATAGCTGAATCAATTCAACAAACTGATCCGTATTTTGTACTGGATAACTAATTAATAATTCCAGTAAATCGATTTTTGTAAATGCAATTTCTTGTTTTACTAATTCCACGTAACGTTTGATCGTCTTATCATTCAGATTAGAAATGTTGAGTTTATTTACCAACAGGTCTTTAATACTTCTTGATTCCTTTTTATACTCAATATTCCGATTCGGATCTACCTTAGAAATTTCAATAATCAGGTCAGCAATTTCTTCTCTGTTTTTGGGAACGATTCCAATAGAGTCTCCGGCTTCATATTCAAGCGCTTCAGCAGCTATTTCAATATGCCAAGTTTCTTTATTAGATCCACGATCATTTAAATTAATATGACTCAATACGGTTCCTTGATAAATTGTTTTACCTGGTGTTTTTACCGCTGTAACAACCGGCTTTTCAATGGTCTTTGTTTCAGTAGAATGATTTAACTCTTTCAATAAACTATCAAACCAATGCTCAGCTTCTGATTCATAGTCTACATCACATTTCTGTATTGGCACAATACGCTTCCCACCTAACCTTGAAAGTTGTT
>JAPLEO010000027.1 GCA_026391125.1 Bacteroidota bacterium | reverse complement strand
TGCAACCGTTGCGCAAATGGGAAATATTTCTTATCGCTCTGGACAGAAACTTTATTGGGATAAAGCCAAATTAGGTTTCACAGATCAGTCGATCAATGATGCTTATTTATTAAAGCAATATCATAATGGATATAAACTTCCAAAAATATAAATTCTAATTAAAGGCAACAGTTTTTAAATAAATTGTATCAATATAATTTGTTATACAAACTTGTATTTTACCCCCAATTCTAACTATGAAGCTTTTTTACACTGCTTTACTAATATTGTTTTGTAATGTATCAATGTCCCAAACAAACTTTGGTGCTTTACCTTCTAGCCCAACTCCAGTTACAAAATTGGGAAGATTTGGATTTCGATACACTTTTGTAAGTAACACTTTGTTACAACCACTGATCGACAATGAGCCTAATCATCGCTTGAAAGTAGAGAACGTTGGAAGCTCCGCTAAAATCAATGTTACTGTAAGTTATACGGGACTTAATGCCGATAGTTCAGTACCCACTTTAAGTGGTGGAGGCTTTGCAGTTTTCCCAAACGGAGGCAATGTAAATCTTGCAAAAGGAGATACTACGGTTGTGCAAGGATGGTCGAGTGGATGGCGGGAGTGCTCCTGTGTGAATGATGGTAGCAATAGTAAAAAGGTTCGTTTCATCTTTTCTTATGATTCTACTTTCTATGGACCAGACGGATTGCCTGATGGAACTGTTACATTAAAGGATACAGTGATTCAATCCATTGCGATTGTTCAAAGATCACAAACGCAGTTGCAGGATCTGGGCGTATTTATGACTACACCAACGCAAACTATTTCAGGAACATTTATCATCCCAGGATATATTAAAACTACTACCACGTTGAGTACAGTGAATTTGGCAACAAACGGAAATAGTATTCGAATTTATACAACACCTACTGCCTCTTCTTATGTTTCTCAAACAGATTCGATTGGAAATCGGTATGTAAATTTTTCGGTTCGTGTAGATGCTAGATCTGACTATCGTGTAGAGGCAACTTTTACCTCTACAAATACTAGTTTATTAGTACCTACCACAACCATCGTTGTTCCAAGCAACGCGACAGTATCTGGTTTGCAGACCACTGTGATGCCATATGGTAAAGCAAGCTTTACGATTGATTCGGTAAAGACCTATGAAACAGATGCTGGATTTTGGAGGACTGTTTTTGCTGCGGGAGATAGTACCATCACCGTTTTTCCTGGGCAAGAAAATTGGTTCGGAGCTTCTAATACAGAAAGAACAGCGAATAGAGCAAAATCTAAGATCATTAAATTCAAAGTAGATAATACGAATTATGGTGTAAAGGCTTGGGAATATGCTTTGCCAACTGAGGCTTGGGGCGGTGCTGTAAGTAAAGATGGGAAAGTGGTTGCCTATATGATTAAACAGCGTGGTGTTGAAAGCGGATTAGAAAATAATGTATCGGTAGATTGGGTAGGGGTGCTTGATGGAACTACTGGCGTAAAAAAATGGGGATTACGAGGCGATCAGAATTTACAGGATGGCCTAGAAATAGGGGTTTCTTCGAAAGGCGATTATATTGCTTTGGGTTCGGCAGGATACGGACGTGTCACTTTGTATAGAAATACCGGTAATGCGGGAAGTTTAATGTGGTCGAATCCTGTTGACTTTACTGGGGATACTTCATTTCTTGGGCAAGTAAGAAAAATTGTTTTCTCAGATGATGACACCTATTTATATGCCGGTTGTGGAGATATGTATCTGCGAAAATATAAAGTTTCCGATGGTAGTTTAATTTGGAAAACATATATCGGCGGTTGGCCTTTTGTAAACGGAATAGCAATTGCAAATGGATATATAATTACAGGTACAAAATCAAGGGACAGAACAGTGATTAGAGACTCCGACGGATCAGTTGTTTATTTCGCTGAGACCATGGGTTACGATGTGGAAACAGATTCTACATTTAGCGGACCCGCAGTAGGTTTTGGAAATTTAGCTACCAATAGTACTAGTGGTAGAGTAGTCGCAAGTATTGGTGGAAACGCAGTAAAGCATTCTATATTAAATGGCGCTTTTATATTAATGGGCGATCGAGGTGTAGATGTTTATACAAGATATGGTGGGAACTCGCTGGCTACTCGTAATACTTATATGGGTACTGGTTCTGGTGAACAATCACAATCTGGCTGGGCTTCCAGTACAGGAGATAGAATGATCGTTACTGCACGTGATCTTGTAACAGGAACATTCCCTAGAAAAACTGTCGCATTTTATAGAATTACAAGAAATATTAATCGGTATCCCACTATGGATTCAATAGGAAACAAAACGATGAACCCTGGTGATACCATTCGAGTAAAAATTGTATACCGCGACTTTAATGATTATACAACAGCTAATACCTTATTGAGTATTACAGCAACTCCTGACACTTCTGGATTAAAAACAATTATAAGGGGAGATTCATTGATCATTTATAATGCTGCAGGTTATGCTGGAACAGGAAAAATTAGTATTGCTGTTTCTGAAACATCCACCACAGAAAAATTCGTGGTATCTGAATTAATTAGTGTTCGTGTGATCTGCAATGCTCCCGCGGTGCCAACTACTAGTACATCAAGTTATACCTATTGTAAGGGTGCATCTTCAACTGCATTAAGTGCAACACCTGCATCAGGTACGAGTTTAGTATGGTATACTGTTTCATCTGGAGGAACTAGTTCTTCAAGTGCACCAACTCCAAGTACTAGTAGCGCCGGAAGCGTAACATATTATGCAGCTTCCTCAAACAATGGTTGTGAAAGTGCTACACGATTACAAATAAGCGTTTTAGTAAACGCAACTCCAGCAGCTCCTACGGTTACTGCAGTTACAACCTGTTCAAGTTCAAATACCAGTGCTTTGTCAGCAACCGCTTTAACGGGTAATACTTTAAACTGGTATGGTACCAATGCAACTGGAGGTACAGCTGCTACTGCTAGTCCAACTGTATCAAATGCTACTGCCGGTGTTACTGATTATTATGTAAGTCAGGTTACCACTGCCACTGGTTGTGAAGGACCAAGAGCAAAACTCACTTATACCATTAATGAAACACCTGCCAAACCAACTATTACAAAAGACATCAACAACAATCTGGTGTCATCATCTACCTATAATAATAGTTGGTATAAGGATGCAACTTTATTGAGTGATACCACACAACAGATCAAACCAAGTAGTTCCGGAAACTATTATGTAAAAGTCACCAAGAATGGTTGTAGTAGTCCACTTTCAGATGCAAATGCATACGTAGTTACTGCGATTATCAATTATAGTAATGACGAGTCAATAAAAATTTACCCCAACCCCGTTCGTCAACAGTTAAAGATCGATTTTAAAATCAATGGCCAAACGCAATTGAAATTGACGATGTATGATTTGAATGGTAAATTAGTTTTTAGTAAGGAAAAAATTGCGAATGGTGATTTGATTGATCTTAGTTCTATTTCAACCGGTTGGGAATGATATGTGCGTACTTACAATTTTCAAGAAATTGATACCAAGCTTTTTTGGCTGCTTCCAAATTAGCAGGTTTGTTTTTTCTTACTAGGTCAAAATTATTCCTTGCTGTGTCTGCATATTGAATGATCAATTCATAATTAGCTGGCTGAGGAAAGCTTACAATGCCCCTTGTATTATTCATTTTTTTGTAAGGCCAATAGTGCCATCCAATATTATTCTGTTCTAATAATTTGCGAAAATTCTCTACCCAGATATCGTCATTTTCTCCTGTTTCACCACAATAGATGGGTACATTATATTTATCACGAAAATCAATATAAGACTGGATTACATCAATCGTTGTTGGCGTCCAATACTTATGAAACTGGTAAACCAACTTGTCATCGAAAGGTTTGCCAAATGCAGAGAAGTTTGATGCCCACTGAGCGCCTTCTAAAAAGATCAAGTGGTTTTTATCAACCTTTCTTACAGCTGCGGTTACCTTTTTAAATAAGGGTTCTAACAACGGATTTAAATGGGTTGTATCGAAGAAATGTGGTATGGGCTCGTTGAAAAGATCATAGCCCATGATCGTAGTATTGTTCTTGTAATGTGCCGCAATTTTTGTCCAGATACTACAAAGCAGTTCCTGATCTTCTTTGCTTTCAAATAAAAATGGATAAGCATAACTGTCATCGATATTATCTCCTGTTTGTCCACCTGGAGCTGCATGCATATCTAACAAGACTGTCATGTTTTCTTCCTCACACCAATTCACCACTGAGTCTAACAAAGCGAAACCCCTTTGCATTCCATTTCCGCCCATATAATATTCATCAGTAAAAAGACGGTAGTTAAATGGTACCCGAATTGAATTCATTCCTAAAACACGTAAATATCTGATGTCTGCTTTTGTAATATAGTTTGTGAGGTATTGTTTCCAAAACTTTTGTGTTTCTGCTGGTCCGAATAATTCAGAAAAAGCTTCATTGATCAATCTTGGTGATGATGTCTGTTTGAATTTGAACATGTATCCCTCAGGGTTTAGCCAGTTCCCAAGATTCGTTCCTTTGATCAACATCGGTTTCCCATCGGGGCCTGTTATTTCTTTTCCTTTAACTGAAATAAATTTTTGGGCGAATAAAGTTTGGCAGATCAATAATGCCAATAGGCAAGGCAAGAATCTTTGTTTCATACTTAAAAGTAAGAATTGTAGTTTATAAACGCTTCATTGCATCAATGGAACCGTAACATTTTGGTAACAATTGCTTAATGTTTTGGTTAAACCCTAAGCTTTATTTTGTATTAATAAAACTCATTAACATGAAAGACTTACAATACTTCTTTCTCGATTTGTTAGTAAAGTTACTATTACCCATTTTTAGTGCATTTTCACCTGCACTTAAATTTCACAAAATCCATTAATGGATAAAACACCAAGACGCAAACTAGATATACTCGTCCTCTCTGATATTCATTTAGGTACTTATGGATGTCACGCTAAAGAACTCCTTCACTATTTAAAATCAGTAAAACCGAAGACCGTAATCCTTAACGGAGATATTATTGATATCTGGCAGTTTAGTAAGCGATACTGGCCGAAGGCCCATATGAAAGTGGTAAAGCATTTAATGGGTTGGATGAGTAAGGGAATTAAGATCTATTATATCCCTGGTAACCATGATGAAATGCTTCGAAAGTTTGCTGGCTGGAAATTAGGAAGCCTTCGAATTGTAAACAAAGTTGTTCTTGAACTTGATAATGATGAGAAAGCCTGGTTTTTTCATGGCGATGTTTTTGATATCACGATGCAGCACAGTAAGTGGCTTGCAAAACTTGGAGCTGTTGGATATGATACCCTTATTTTGATTAATAGTGTTGTCAATTTTGTTTCTGAGCGTATATTCAAAAGAGGAAAAATCTCCTTGTCTAAGAAAATCAAGAATAGTGTAAAGTCGGCCGTAAAATTTATTAATAGTTTCGAAAATACCGCAGCCGATATTGGAATTAGTAACCATTATCAGTATGTGGTATGCGGACATATACATCAACCTGAAATGCGTGAGATCGCTAACGCAGAAGGTAAGATCATGTATCTGAATAGTGGTGATTGGATCGAAAATCTAACATCCTTAGAGTATGTAAATGGTGCCTGGAAAATTTATCGATTCGACCCTTCAGAAATGCCAAATAGCAACACTGTTGAAGAAGAGGAACTGTCAAACAATCAGATTTTTGACAATCTATTAGAGGAGTTTAATTTAATGCAACAGTCATGAAGATTTTATATGCGATTCAAGGCACAGGTAACGGACACGTCAGTAGAGCAAGAGATATCATACCGATCCTCCAAAAAAAAGGTGACCTCGATATATTGATCAGTGGCATTCAGGCAGATGTTGATTTGCCTTATCCTATTAAATATAGATTCAAGGGACTCAGTTTTATTTTTGGTAAAAAAGGAGGCATTGATCTAGTAGCAACTTATCAGAAAGCCAACTTAAAGCAGTTATTTAAAGAGATCAATAGCTTGCCTGTGGAGGAATATGATTTAGTGATCAGTGATTTTGAACCAGTGAGTTCATGGGCTTGCAAGAAAAAGCATCAAGCTTGTATAGGATTAAGTCATCAATCTGCAGTGATCAATAAATTATCACCGAAACCCAAAAAGTCAGATCTGGTTGGGAAGGCAGTTTTAAAAAACTATGCTCCTGTTTCGGCCTCCTATGGTTTTCATTTCGAAAAATATGATCAGCAAATCTTTACTCCAGTAATTCGGCAACAGATCCGTGAAGCAAAGCCACAAAATCACAAACACTATACTGTTTATTTACCCGCCTATAGCGATGAGAAGATCATCAAAACTTTGAGTATTTGTAATGGTGTTGAATGGGAAGTATTTAGTAAACATAGTAAGAAATCTTATCGAGTAAAGAATATTCAGATCAAGCCAATTAGTAATGATGCATTCATAGAAAGTTTTATCAATTGTGCTGGGATCCTTTCTGGGGCAGGATTTGAAACCCCTGCAGAAGCACTTTTTTTAAAAAAGAAATTGTTGGTGATTCCCATGAAGGGACAATACGAACAACAATGCAATGCAGCTGCTTTGAAAAAGATGGGTGTTCCGGTAATCAAGAGCCTGAAGAAAAAACACCTTCCTATTATTCAGGAATGGCTCAATACCAATCAAAAGATAAAGGTTGATTTTCCAAACGAAACAGAACAGATCATCGACAATCTGATAAAAACGCATGCTTCAAAATCTTTGGATAAGATTGCAAATTTGGGTGATGGTATCCCAACACTTAAAAAACTTAAGGCCAAAAGCTTTGGCAAAATTCTCACTCAACTCGCTGAATAAAATATGCATTTTAGAAAAGAAGATTTCGGCGATGATTTTCAATGGGGAGTTTCTACTGCAGCTTATCAAATTGAAGGCGCCCATGATAAAGACGGAAAAGGGAAGTCTATTTGGGATTCTTTTTCTCAAAGAAGAAAAAAAATAGCGAATGGTCATAACGGAAATATTGCATGCGACTTTTATCATGAATACGCTTCAGATATTGCGATCATCAACAATCTGAATATTCCAAATTACCGGTTCTCTATTGCCTGGAGTAGGATTTTACCCAATGGTATCGGCCATGTGAATTATAAAGGAATAGCATTCTATAATCGCGTAATTGATTTTTGTCTCGAACTTGGTATTGAACCTTGGATCACTTTATACCATTGGGATTTACCCGAAGCACTTCAACAAAAAGGAGGGTGGACAAATCGCGAAATCGTTCATTGGTTCAATGAATTTGTATTGTGTTGTTTAAAACATTTTGGGGATCGTGTAAAACATTGGATGGTATTAAATGAGCCAATGGTTTTTACAGGTGCTGGATATTTTTTAGGGGTACACGCACCAGGGAAAAAGGGGCTAAGTAATTTTTTGGCTGCTGCACACCATGCGGCTCTTTGTCAGGCTGAAGGAGCGAGAACAATTCGGTCGTATCAATCAGATTTTAAAATAGGCACTACTTTTTCCTATTCAGATTTAGCGCCGCTTCGAGAAAATCAGGAACGCGATGCTTCAGCGGTAATAAAAGTAGATGCATTACTCAATAGGCTTTTTTTGGAGCCATTATTAGGCATGGGTTACCCTACAAAGGATTTAAAAATTCTTCAAAGGATCGAGCGATTCATGCAGCAGGGTGATGAGCAAAAGCTAGCTTTTCAAATGGATTTTATAGGGTTGCAGATCTATACAAGAGAACTTGTGAGCTATTCTCCTTTTATACCCTTTATGCAAGCAAAGATTGTGAAAGCAAAAAAAAGGCAGGTTCCCCATACGCTGATGAATTGGGAAGTGTACCCTGCTTGTATTTATACTGCATTAAAAAGACTAGATAGCTATCCCACAATAAATGAGATCCTTGTTACAGAAAATGGCGCTGCATTTGCCGATGAAATGATTGATAATGAAGTACATGATGTAGAGCGACTTCAGTATTTGAAAGATCATATCGCCCAAGTATTATTAGCCAAAAAAGAGGGGGTAAATGTAAAGGGTTATTTCGTATGGACTTTAATGGACAATTTTGAATGGGCCGAGGGTTTTCATCCTAGGTTTGGGCTTGTGCATGTTGATTTTGCCAGCCAAAAAAGAATTATTAAAAGTTCTGGAAAATGGTATAGCCAATTCTTGGCACCATAGCTTTCACTTATTTTATACTATTTATTGACTATATTGTACTAAGAATTACAGGTTATATTGTGTTCAATATGGAAGAAGAAGTTTTGTTTAATACTGCACTAATAGAAGAGTTAGGTGATAAGAAAAGTACAATAATTGTTCTTGGCTTCTTTCTAGATAATTCCCCCAAAGATCTGAAGGAGTTGGTGAATTCGATTGCTGAAAAAGACTTGCCGGGTATCTTTAAAAAAGCACATAAGCTAAAAGGTTCATTGGCAATGCTCAAAGCCGATACCATTGTGGCCATCATGGAGCAATTGGAAATAGCTTCAGGTGTTGAAAAAGACCTGGAGAAAGCCCAGCATTTGATCAATTTATTTGTCGAAAAATTTGGGTTATTGCAAAGTCAATTACAAAACGAGATTATTAAAATAAAGTCCAGCATGGAATAATTTCTAATTTTAATTTGTTTTCAAAAAATGAAAATACTTGTTGCCGAAGATGATTTGATGTTATTAAAAACTATTGAGTTAAAACTCAAGAAAGAAGGATATGAGGTTTTTACTACCACTGATGGGAGAGAAACCAAAAAAGAAATTATAAAGATTCGACCAAACATGATCATCACGGATGTAATGATGCCTTATGCTTCAGGACTAGAAATAATTAGCATGGTAAGGCAGGAGTTGAAATGGAAAATTCCAATTATCATTTTATCTGCAATGGAACAAGAAGTGGTTGTAATGAATGCTTTTGATCTTGGGGCAGATGATTATGTTACAAAACCATTTAGTTTAAATGAATTAGCGGTCAGGGTAAAACGCTTATTAAATAGACCTAGTTAACCAGCGGTGGCGAATCAACAATTTTGCAAAAGATGTCTTCTACAGATTCCTATAATAAAAATATAAATTTTTTTGGTACTGTATTAGTATTGCTTTTCCTAAGTCCACTTTGGCTATTTTTAATCTGGTTTTCATTTCCCAAAAAGAAAATGGTGGTTGCAATTGTAGATAAAACAGTGCTAACTACTGCAGGGCAAGAACACGTTTCTTTTAATTGGATCTTGCTTCAAGAAAAATTTACTAAAACCAATAAAGAGTTATATGATCAATCGCAGGATTACTATGGCTTTTTCCCAGGAACCAATAAAAACTTTGAGCTAAAGGGATTAGAACGTTTTTCTTCTCAGCAATTAGACAAACTTTCTGAAGATGCTGATCTGGCCTATATCACAGATGCCTATGGTATTTACAAAAATGAATGGTACGAAAAAGGTGATGAGAAAGAACGATCAGGAATAGTGTATGGAGGTATGTCAGATCAAGACATTGAGTTTCTTAGTGGGATGAAAAACAAGCATAAATTAGTGATCAGTGAATTCAATTGCTTGGGCTCGCCAACATCACCGATTATTCGATTGAAATTTCAAGAAGTTTTTGGAATTGGATGGACAGGTTGGATCGGAAGGTATTTTGATTCTTTTGACACCACCATTAATAAAGAATTACCTAAGTGGTTAATCCGAAACTATAAAGCACAGCATAGAGGGGCTTGGCCATTCAAGAAAAGTGGTGTTGCATTTGTTCATTCTGATGATCGTGTTGTTATTCTCGAAAAAGATATTGATCTAATAGAAGAATATCCCAAAATAGTTTCTAATCAAGAAGGTCAAAGTGGCTATAAACTTCCTAAAAAACTTGAGTACACATTTTGGTTTGATATTGTAGAGTATGATAAAAATGTAAATCATACTATTGCCGATTTTAATATCAATGCAACCGATCGAGGAATTAAAATCTTGGAGCAAAGCGGGATACCCTCTAGTTTCCCTGCCATCACTTTACACAATCATAGCGATTATCAGTTCTACTATTTTTCTGCTGATTTTTCAGATAATCCAATTGACTTACGTACTGCTTATTTGAAGTTTATTCCTAAACTCAGTAGGTTCTTTTACAATAGAAGGGATCCAATGGATCGGAAAGCATTTTTCTGGGAAATTTATCAGCCCTTAGTTACTACGATCTTAAAAAACAACTACAAAAAAATTAAAGGCGATCATTTAGACAAGTAATGCGTCAACAAACTATCTGGCAATATTTTTAAATTAGTCAGGAATTGATTGTTCTTAGATTTGAATCTTTCAAAACCAGCTTTTAATTCATTTTCTTTCGACTTGTTATCTTCTAAAGTCAACCCCATTTTATTATTGATCCTGTACAAAATATTCGCGTTAATAAGCCACTCACCTTGTATAAAATCAATGATATCCGTTTTGGTTTGCATTAAAGGATAGGCGTGTGTGTTACGGAAGCTTCTGGTGGTGTCTAGCCCAGTACCCATCCAACTTACCGTATCAGGTATTTGTAATTTATAACTATGTTTTAGCCAAGCTAATAAAGTAGGTGTAATATCGAAATGCGTTGAAACAGAGGAGAATTTTGCTCTACGATTTAAAAGCGGAGAGTAAATAATTAACGGAACATGATATCGATCAATTTTACTACTCATTGGGATCTCTGGCATCCGATGGTCGCCGGTGATCAAGAAAATGGTGTTCTTAAAATCAGGTCTTGATTGATAAGCGCGAATAAAATCACCAATCTTTTCATCAGTATACAATATACTTGCATACTGATAATTATAAAAGCGGTATTGATTCTTCATCGATTCGCTAAAGTTTAACTCACTCATTCTTGTTTCAAAACGCTGCAAATATTTTTCTTGCTCATTTATTTTAAAAGGATTGTGGGTAGATACGGTAAGGATTAAACTAAGGATTGGTTTTGTTGAATCGGTATTGGTAGAAAGAAAATGATGGAATAGTTCCTGGTCTCCATAACCCCAAGTAAATCCATTTGTTTGAGGCATTTTAATAACACCAGCAGGAAAGCTCCGTTCGTCCATGATGGCATTGCTGTTGTTTTTTGTAAGAAAAGTATACATATTATCAAACCGAGAATCACCGCCATAATAAAAAGAGGTTTTATAGCCATTATTTTGGAGAAGATTAAATAAGGAAAAATGTTTGGGCATGGCATCTCCTAATTCATTGAAACCGTTTGTAGCAAATGGTAATGAAGATAAAATGGAGGGTAGTGCTGCGAAAGTTCTACCACCTTCACTTAGGAAATTTTCCCAGTATAAACTCTTAGTGGAGAGTGAATCAACAAATGGGGTGAAGTTGCCTAAATAGGCGCCGCTATTTGTAAAAGCCCTACCCAAACCTTCTACAAGAAGGATCACAATATTTGGAGGCTTTGTTGATTTATTGAAATAAGCTGATAAAACATCTGCAGTGCTATCTGTGGCATGTAGAAAAGGAAAATTTTTCTCATCTACATATTTCATCACAGCCATAGAACGATCAGATGCATCTGCT
>JAPLEO010000084.1 GCA_026391125.1 Bacteroidota bacterium | reverse complement strand
CTACATTTGCAGTCCTTAAAGCGGAGGTGGCGAAATTGGTAGACGCACTACTTTGAGGTGGTAGCGGGGTAACAGCCGTGGGAGTTCGAATCTCCTCTTCCGCACAAAAACCTTCCCGGGAACCGGGAAGGTTTTGTTGTTTTGCGACCGTCCCAAATGCATTTGGGTAAGGGAGCGAAACAACAAAACCCGCTGGCGAAGCCCGCGTAGGTTTTTGGGTACGCGCCCCACTCTGAGATCACGGAACGTAATCTCTCTTTTCATATTTACACTCAGAATTCACTGCACTTAATCTCGCTAACAACAAAAGATTTTCCTGACGCCTTTCCCTTGCGTAAAAGAAGTAGACATTCAAGCCCGTTCTCTATTTTAAAAAACTGCTAGTTGCGTAAAGCCATCCAAACTGGAACACTAAACGAAAAAAAGTAATTTAAATAGTGTAAATAAATTATATGAGTGAAATGAGTTACCTATATTGTACCGTTAGCGGTCAGCTAAAAATCGAAATAAATAAGAAAGCAAAATGAATATAACAATCATAGGAGCCTCGGCTGGAATAGGATTAGAAACAGTAAAAAGAGGATTAAATAGAAATCATTCGATAACGACCCTTTCTCGATCTGAAATTGAAATAGAAGAGAAAAAATTATTAAATATGATACTTGGTGATGCAACTAATAAAGCTGACCTTTTAAATTCAATCCAAAACGCAGATGCTATAATTATTACATTGGGGACTGGTAAGAATATGAAAGCGACTACTCTTTTTTCAGATTTCGCAAAATTGATTGTTGAAATTCATAGGGAGAAAAAAATAGGTATTCCAACAATTTTTGTCACTGGATTTGGAGCTGGAGAAAGTAAGAATTATGTTTCTTGGATTGTAAAGATGTTTTTAAAATACTTTTTAAAAGATGTTTATGCTGACAAAACCAAAATGGAAGAAATTATAACTAATTCCGATCTGAATTGGACAGTTGTGAGACCAGGAAGGCTATTAGACAAAGAATTGACAGAGAAATACCGTATTGAAAACAAATTATTCAAAGGAATTAATATAGGCGCAATAAATAGAGCAGACGTAGCAGACTTTTTAATAAAACAAGCAGAAAAACAAACTGAATTAAAAAAGTACATTTCGATATCTGAAAAATAGGATAAAATAAATGTCGAACCTTTAGCAGCAAGGTTTTTACAAAAATCCAACTTCGGCCAAGGTTTTATTGATTTAAGATTTTTAATTAAAATTCTCTCAAGTACACCCGACTAAACTTAATTTACATATTCAAAATGTTCTAATGGTAAAACAATTTACTGTCCGTTACGGGCGCAATTATAAAATAGTACTGGCCATTGTTTTGCCCTGCCTTTTAATAGTGCCATTTATCCTTTGGATGCAAAACCAAAAGTCCAATGAAGAATGGATAATATGGCTTAACATTTTTGCTTTTCTTATTTTTGTTATTTTTTTAAGTTTATGGCTGGTATTGCAGACTTATCCACGAGCATTATTCAGTATAAACAAAAATGAAATTAGTCTAACATTTGAACGGAGTAATTTCCTAAATCCCTCAAATTTTAGTTTTAATGTAATTGATATCAAGTCCTTTAAGGGTGGCGAAATAGAAGGAGATGAATATTATATTTTTGTAATCCGCAACCCTTCTCGCAAATTTCAGATTTCAGCGTCTTCACGTCAATTGGAAGATTTACTTTCTTTTAATGAAGCTATGGTGGAGATAAGTGAAATGGTAAATAAAGCTGCCCAGAAAGTAAATTAGTAAACTTTGTCAATCCCCTCCACCATTCATAAAAACCTGCCATCAAAGGCAATAACTTTAATGTATATTTTAAAATATAACTAAAACCCTATTGTGAATAGATGTTTGCTGATATTATGTTTAAGTATTTCAATTACAGCGTATTCTCAACAGGAGGAATCAAAAAGTGTTATCACTAAACCAACTCAAGAAAACAAACCCAGGGGCATTAGCCGGGCTTTAGTTATTGGTGTTTCTGAATACCAGCAGATTCATTCCTTGCAATACGCCGATAAGGATGCAGAAGAATTCAGCAACTTCCTATTGACCAATCCTAACTGGAAATTGGCACCAGAAAATTTGGTGCTGCTTACTAACAACAAAGCAAAATCAGGCAATGTTATTACATGGCTGACATGGATGTTGGATAATTCAAAAGATGGTGACAATGTATTTTTTTACTTCTCTGGTCATGGTGATGTTGAAACTACCGCAGATAATAGCAAGGGGTTTCTTCTGACATATGATTGTGCCATAAACAATTATATAACAGGAGCATTGGGCGTAGATCTATTGCAGCATGTGTTTAGCCAAATGCTTGACAAAGGAATTAAGGTTTACATAGTAACAGATGCATGTAGATCAGGTCATTTAGCAGGTGGTTCAGAAGGTGTAAAACAAACTGCACAAGCATTTAGTAAGCAATGGAAAAATGAAACTAAAATTCTGTCATCACAGCCTGATGAGGTTTCTTTTGAGGGACCACAATGGGGCAATGGACGTGGCGTTTTTTCCTTTTTTCTGATGAAAGGATTAAATGGCTTTGCAGATTTGAACAAAGATTCAAGTGTTACATTATCAGAGCTCGAACAGTATGTTGGTCTCCAGGTTTCTGAAGCCACAAAGTACAAGCAGCAACCCATATTTGAAGGGGCAACTAAATTTTCTAGCAAAGTATCAAAAGTAGATACTGCAGGTATGAACAGGTACATGCAGTGGACTGGTGGAAGTAATATTTCTGTATATGTATTAAAAGAAAAAGGGAACTTGTCTTTTTCTTTAGATAGTAGTCTTGCTTTATATCCATCATTGAAACAGTTGATTGCCGACAGCGCCCTGTCAACATCACTAATTAATACTGCATTGAATGAATACCTGTTATTTAAAAAAGTAATAGTGAATGAACAATTGCAGGAACGCGTAAGGTATTTAATCACTGGTTCATTAATGAACTACTTGCAACAACTGGTTAATCAAAGCTTAATAGGTAAGACGCTTGTTACTAAAGAAATGCAGTTATATGCCCTAACAATTATTGATGCTATTCAAAGTATTAATATAGAACATAGGCTTATTAATGAATCACATTTAAATAATATCAGAAGGTATTTTTTCATTAATAGCATTGCTTTATGGAATGATTTCACTGCAATCAATAACAATCGAAAACTAATTTTCTCCATGCTTGATTCTGCATTTGCATCAGAACCCAATGCTGCTTATATGTTGAATACAAAAGCTGTTGTTTTTATGAATGAAGATCAGAATGATTCTGCTTCGGTGTACCTTAAAAAAGCAATTGAATCTAGCCCAACCTGGTTAATGCCAAAATACTATTTAGGTCAGTTGATGGAATTAAGGGGCAAAACTCAAGAAGCACTTTCTTATTATGAACAGGCACTTTCATTGGACAGTACTTACCAGACATTCGAATGTGCATCCTGCTTTTATATTCAAATGGCTGAGATTTACCGGAGTCTTAAAAAAAACAAAAATGCGGAACAGTTTTATTTAAAAGCATTTGCGTTAGACAGTTCTTCGTTTGAAATAATGGAAGGTTTATTTGATTTGGCTGTCGCAATCAAAGACAAAAATAATATGGATAAATGGCTCGAAAAAATAAAAACTGCAAGCAAAACAACAGAAGACAAACTCAATCTCCTGCAAATCCTGATGGAAAATAAATTGATTGGATTAGCTGAAGCAAAGAAGAAAATAGATTTACTAGAAGATGCCGTACAAACAAAAGATGAACAGCTCCTGCTCCATTATACAAAAGGTTTTCGGTGTGAAACGTATCATTTGGAAGGTGCTCTGGATGAGTATGAGGAAGCATATAATATTGATCCCTTCGACTTTGAATCTGTCTCAAAACTGCTGAAGCTCCATATTGAGAAGAGGCATTTTAATATAGCAGAAGAAATCATCGATTCATCCTTAATAAGGTTTAAAGGTTGGAGGTTGCAGAAAATAAAATATGATCAGGCAATTGTTTATACCTATAACAAGAAAGAGACAGCCGCAATCAAAATATTTATTGAACTTATTGAACAAGGTATGATGGATTGTAAAGAAGTAAAAAAAATAGGGCCATTGAAAAAGTCACCCGACTATGAACTCCTTTTGCAATACTGCAACTAAATTAGTATGCAATAGACGTGCAGACCTCAACAGATTCGGCATCAAAGTAAAAATAAACCTCAATTAAAAATGGTCAACGTTATTTAGTCATTGCCCAAACCCCTTCCCCCAACCCACATTAAAAAAAACCAGATCAACAGAAATGCTATAGCAGAGCCCCAGCTGAGGAACAATCCAAATCCGACAAAAAAACCGATCCCCAATAAAATCAAAAACAACTTTAAGCCCGATCCTTTTCTTGAACTTTTCTTAAAGTGAAGCATAGATTTTAAGTTGGCTTTAATCATTTGCCACTTCATTTTCCTTTCAAGCCCACGCATTTGCCTTTTGCTGTATTGATGGATCGCTACTGCGGCAATAGGTAAAAGCAGTAATGAGGAATAATTTGAGGACACTTCTTTTTGTGTTGCTATTGGAGTGGTTTCAACTCTGGTACTGCTAATCATATTTACTTATTTAGTATAAAAATATACAACATAATTTCTTGCCCTATACCCTTTGTAGGGTATTTTTTTTTATTAATCCCCAAGACCTAGTTGCTCGATCATCATCACAGGATTGTAAAATACAACTGGATACATGCATTTCGTTGTAAGAATTGTTTAATACCCACCCCACAAAAAGAAAAATTGAATACAGACTTACTAGATTTTTTAACTGCTACTGTTTAAGTTTTGTCAATTTAACAATGCCAATATTTTGAAATCCTAAAAGATTTCTCGATATTGGCATTTATTGATATGAGCATACCTGATCAAATAAATAATTATATCGGCAGCCTCCCAGAGCCTAAGAGTTCTGAAATAGAACAGCTGCACCAACACATACTTCAATTATTACCCAACGCTCAATTGTGGTTCTCAGACGGTAAAGACGAAAAGGGCAAAGTTGTTTCTAACCCCAATATTGGATACGGGAATCAAACTATTAAATATGCCGATGGAAAAACCAAGGCATTTTTTCAAATAGGAATCAGTGCAAACTCAACTGGGATCTCAGTTTATATTATGGGTATTGAGGATAAAAAGTATTTGCCCGATACTTACGGAAAAACAATAGGTAAAGCCACTGTAACCGGATATTGTATTAAGTTCAAAACCCTGAAAGACATCGATCTGAACACACTGGATAAAGCAATTCTAGATGGTGTTGAACTTACAAAATAATCAAAGAATTATTTAATCAGTCTGCATGAAATTACAATATAGTTTCAAGGGAAAACTTTGGCAATATCCAGGATCTGGGGGTTGGTATTTTATTTCTCTGCCTACTAAATTATCCAAAGAAATTAGGACGGCACTTAAATCGGAAGAAGAAGGGTGGGGTCGTTTAAAGGCTACTGCTAAAATTGGCAAGATTCAATGGGATACAGCCATTTGGTTTGATACGAAACAGAACAGTTATTTACTTCCTATTAAAAAAGAAATTAGACTGAAGGAAAATCTCAATATTGATGACACTCGGGAGGTGACTATTTTTATTTAATACCTATAGTAAGGGGGGACGTTATAGCGCACAGTGGAAGAGAAAAGATGGCGAATGGAAAATTCAAGCTGAGTTATTTGTAGCTTTAGAAAAATGATAAAAAAAGTCTCCATGGACAAAAAAATTCAAGCCCTCCACCCAGACAAAAGCAAAACAAACAAAAATATATCCCTTGAAAAATATAATACCATTAAGGAGGCGCTACTCTATCTTTTGCAAACAAAAGACTATCTTTTCCCCAGTCCAATCAACATTTCCATGAAAAAATACTTAAGCATCATTCTCCTGTCAACATTCATCAACTGCACCTATGCACAGACCGAAAAAATAGCCATTAAGTTGGTGGCAGAAGCATTTGAGAAAAACTATAACTCCGATAATTACGATGCCATTTTTTCAAGCTTCGCAACTGTTATGCAAAACGCTTTGCCACATGATAAAACCATTGAACTTTTAACCGGACTAAAATCACAGGCAGGAAAAATTACAAAAAGGGAGTTCGTCAGGTACGAACAGTCTTATGCTTCCTACAAGACCAATTTTGAGCGGGCTTTATTTACACTCAATATCTCGGTTGATAATGACTCGAAAATAAATGGATTATTTTTAAAACCTTTTGTTGAAAGTAATCTTCCGAAGATCACACGTAACAAAACGAAATTGATCCTTCCATTTAAGGAAGAATGGACAGTAATATGGGGTGGAGATACGAAAGAATTAAATTATCACGTAGAAAATGTTGCCCAAAAGAATGCTTTCGATATAGTAATACAGAACGATAAAGGGGTTTCCTTTAAAACGGATGGAAAACTTAATGAAGATTACTATGCTTTTGGTAAAGAATTAATAGCACCCTGTGATGGAGAAGTTGTTTTAGTAGTTGATGGCGTGAAAGACAATCAGCCAGGAACACTAAATCCTGTGTATGTTCCAGGAAATACCGTGATCATTAAAACACAGAACAATGAGTATTTGTTTTTTGCCCATTTCAAACAGCATTCCATTGTAGTTAAACAAGGGCAACTAGTGAAACAGGGACAACTCCTCGGGCTTTGTGGAAATTCAGGAAATTCATCTGAGCCCCACTTACATTTTCACATTCAAAATGTCGAGGACATGATTGCTGCTACTGGAGTAAAATGCTACTTTGATAAAATACAAGTGAATGGTCAAATAAAAACTGATTATTCACCTATTCAAAAGGAGAAGATCAAGCAATAAAAAGAGCTATAATTTAAAAGATTAAAGTATGATGAAAGTAACTCCAGAACAGGATGCAAGGATCGCAAAAATGACTTTTGCTGCTACCTATCCTTGGTATGTTAAAAAAGTGGAAGCTAAAGGCAGGACCATTGAAGAGTTGCATCAAGTAATTGAGTGGCTCACTGGTTTTGATCCCAAAAAATTACAGGAACTCATTGATGAGAAAGCAAACTTCGAAACATTTTTTAAAAAAGCAAAACTGAACCCAAACGCTGGTCTAATAAAAGGCGTAATTTGTGGCTATCGGGTAGAAGAAATTGAATTTCCTTTGACACAACAGGTAAGGTATTTAGATAAAATAATTGACGAATTGGCAAAAGGCAAATCAATGGAAAATATTTTGCGAAAACCTTAAACTTAGATTCACATGGAACCCAAACCACACACCAAAGAAATTATCCTAGGATTATCCTTATTAATCGGCCTTGCTTTATTAGGCCTCTTCATCAATAAAGGCCTCAAAACTTTTAGCGATAAAGATCGGGTGGTAACTGTAAAAGGACTAGCAGAAATGAATATGACTGCAACCGCTGCAACCATCTCATTAAGTTTTACATTCTCAGGTGATAACCTGCAAGGCATCCTCAAACAAACCGAAACCAAGAAAAATGCCATCCTTGATTACTTAAAAAGCAAGGGTTATGATAAAGCAGCGATTCAGGTCAATAATATCGGAATCACTGATCATCAGAAATACTACGAACCAGCATGGCAAGGCAACCAACAGGTGGAGCGTAAAATAGATAGATATATTACTGCTCAAAGTATCACCCTGCTATCGAAAGACGTAAAAACCACCGAAGACGTTTCCGCACAAATTGCATTAGACCTTGTGAGTAAAGATTTGACTGCAACAATGGCCACGAACTATAGCTTTCCGGATTTAAATTCTATTAAACCAAAATTAATTGCCGAAAGCACCAAGAACGCACGCATCTCTGGTGAGCAGTTTGCTAATGATTCACAAGCCTCACTTGGAAAAATCAAAACCGCTTCACAAGGACAAATTACGATTGCTGGAAAGTACAATTACAATGAAGAAGGATCCGTGGAAACTGAAAAGCCCTCACAGCCTTATATTCAAAAAGCAAGAGTGGTTAGTACCATTGTTTTCTTTTTAGAATAAGCAAGATTTAGGAAGCGGAAAACTGTTCCATTCTAGAAAGGGAGCCTACCGAAAAATCGGGGGCTCCTTTTTTTTGCTTACTTTTCCACCCTAATCGCAGTTATAACTAGTTTAAAGAAATATTGAACAAAAACAAACGTCCATGGCTAACCTTAAAAAATTCATTGCAAGCAAATTATATCCTTTAGCAACGTATCATCCATTGAAACTTTCAGAACCTGCTAAGACTATCGATATAAAAACCGCTTGGAAGGGGTTAGAATTAATTATCGAAGACATCTTGATCCAGTTTGAAATTGGTAGGGATAACTGTATTGAGTTTGGCGTAGAATTTGGATTTTCATCGGTGGTTTTTTCTAATTATTTTAAGCAGGTGAAAGGGATTGACATTTTTATTGGAGACGAGCACACGGAAGAGAAGGGCGACCATTATGAAAAAACTAAGAATTCTTTGATAGCTTTTGAAAATATTGAATTAATTAAATCGGATTATCGGGATTGGATCAAGAACGACCAGACCATGTACGATTTTGCACATGTAGATATTGTACACAATTACAAAGAAACCTATGAGTGTGGTTATTGGGCTGCAATGCATAGCAAGTGCTGCATCTTTCACGATACAGAAAGTTTCCCGGCTGTGCGTAAAGCCGTTTATGATATTGCAAAAAATACTGGGAAAAAAGTATACAATTATCCCTTTCACAATGGACTTGGGATTATTGTATAACTAATTACATTCTCTCGGGTACTCGTATTCCCAAAACCGACATGCCTCTTTGTAAAACTTGTGCAGTTAGTTTTGATAAATAGATCCGTAAAGATTTCTTCTCATCCGATTCAGCATTCGCAATGGAATGTTGTGTATAGAATCCATTAAAGGTTTTCGCTAATTCAAACAAATAGATCGCAACTTTTGATGGATCATGCTCTATAGCCGCTTCTTCTAAAACGCTTGGAAATAATTCCAAATGTTTGGTGAGCTCCAATTCTAATGGAAGTAAAACTTCTGTTCCTGAATTTTGTAAAACGGTATCTTCTTGTTTTCTTAAAATACTTTTAATACGGGCATGGGTGTATTGTACAAACGGACCAGTAAACCCATGAAAATCGATACTCTCTTCCGGATTAAAGATCATTTTCTTCTTAGGATCTACACGCAGTAAAAAGAATTTCAATGCGCCCAAACCAATGGTGTCATAGAGTTCTACCAATTCTTCACTGGTAAAGTCTTTCACCTTTCCTAGCTCTTCTGTTTTTTGTTGTGCAATATTTACCATGGCATCAACAAGATCATCTGCATCAACCACAGTACCTTCTCTACTCTTCATTTTACCTGTTGGTAATTCTACCATGCCATAACTCAAATGATAGATCCCATCTGCCGCAGGGATGCCCAATTTCTGACAGATCAATTTCAACACCTTGAAATGATAATTCTGTTCATCGCCCACCACATAAATACTTTGATCTGCTTTGAACTCATCATACTTGTGTACAGCCAATCCAATATCCTGCGTCATGTAAACAGAAGTGCCATCTTTTCTGCGAACTAGTTTTTCATCCAAGCCATCTCCAGTTAGATCGATCCACACACTGCTATCATCTTTTTGAAAGAATACCTTTTTCTCCAAACCAGATTCTACTAAATCCTTTCCTAATATATAAGTATTGCTCTCGTAATAAGTTTTGTCAAAATCACTTCCAATCTTTTTATAAGTAGTATCAAAACCTTCATACACCCAGCCATTCATATTGCGCCAAAGCTCCATCACTGATGGTTTACCAGCTTCCCAGTCTAATAACATTTGTTGCGTCTCCTTCATGATAGGTGCTGCTTTTTCAGCATGCTCCTGTTCCATGCCACTTGCAACTAATGCAGCTACTTCTACTTTATAGGCATCGTTGAATTTTACATAGTAGTCGCCCACAAAATGATCGCCCTTCATGCCAGTGCTAGCTGGTGTTGCACCATGCCCAAAGAGTTGCCAAGCAATCATACTTTTGCAAATATGAATTCCACGGTCGTTGACAATACATGTTTTAGCAACCTCATAGCCATTGGCTTTTAAGATCTCAGCGATACTCCAACCCAGAAAATTATTTCTTAAATGGCCTAAGTGCAATGGCTTATTGGTATTGGGAGAACTATATTCAACCATCACTTTCTTTCCATTTGATGGTTGGATGCCGTATTGTTGATTGTTCTTTTGTGCAGCTATAAAATCAAGCCAAAACTGATTGGCAACACTTAAGTTTAAAAATCCTTTGATCACATTGAAGCCCGTAAAAAGGTTAGGGTTTTGTGCTACTATATGCTCACCCAATTCTTGACCAAGGGCATCAGGAGATTTTTTTAATTGCTTTACAAAGGCAAATAAAACCACGGTATAATCGCCCTCGAATTCTGGTTTGGTGGCATTCACCAAGATCTGTTCTGGCTTTATAGAAACACTATAGATGGCCTCAATCGACCTTACTGCCGCTTCCTTTATTTTTACTACAACACTCATTATCTTAACATTTTCGGATGGCAAAGCTAACAAATTAAGCCCTACCTTCGCCGCCGTAAATGCTAAAGCTGCATGAAAATATACGTAGCCTGATTCTCAGTGTTGTAGATCTGTTCTATCCGATCTTTAAAAAGGTCATGCCTTTACAAACCTTTCGCTACGCAGCCTGTGGCGGATTTAATACACTTTTAGATATTAGCCTCTTTTTTGTCTCCTATAATTTTATACTAAAAAAGCTGCCGGTTCATATCGGATCTGTTACCATTGGCGCCCATATCGCCGCATTCTTGATTGGCTTCATGGTAACATTTCCAATTGGCTTTTATTTGAGTAGGTATGTGGTTTTTCAGGAGACTAGCGTCAAAAAAGCAACTCAGTTAGCAAAATACTTTACAGTCGTTTTCGGGTGTCTATTACTCAACTATGCATTCCTAAAAATATTCGTTGATCTCTTCGGTTGGTACCCAACGCCATCTAAAATTCTAACTACCGTATTTGTAGTTGCATTTAGTTATGTGAGTCAAAAGAACTTCACATTCAAACCTCAGGAAGACTAATTTTTATTCTTATAATCAAAACTGTAATTAGACTTTTGTTCCATTCCAAATGCATCTGTAAATGCAGGTCCAATATATTTTAATTGAATGTTCATTTCAGTACTTGATACAATTGGCTTTGCAAGGATTGTAGAAGGAAAATTATCGCCACCCTGTTGTACCATTTCAAATCCGGAGAGTTTTTCGATTTGCCAGTTTCCAGATTTACCCAATACTTCAAAATGATAGACTTGATTACTATCCACTTCTTTTAACCAAAGCATAGGATATTGAAAATCATAGGGACCCCATTTGGTAATTCTAATTTCTTGGATTCCCTGAGGAAATTTTTGTTCTGGAATTTTGGAATATGAAATCGGACTAAGTCTTTTGTCTTTCTGATAATCAAGGTCTAAAAACTCAAATTCTTTGGTAGTATCCATTTCACTAACTCGATCGCCAATCACCCAATCAGTATCATTTTCGATTTTTTTATTTCCGCTGAAAATAGCGGTATCAGTGCCTATTACGTGATAGGCAATTTTGTTTTCTTCGATAGTATTAGATGCGATCCAATAGTTTTCGCTTTTTGTATTGTGATTCTTGATATAGGATTCTTCTACGCCCTGTTTTTCGTTCGACCATAATTTGATGGCAGTACCATTGTATTTAATTTCGTTCATGGCGATATTGATGGAACTGCCATGTTCTACTGCAATCCCAAAGCGATTGTGCATGATCTTATTATCAGAAAAATCACTGTCATAACTATAGCCACCCCAGATCCCATAATCGCAACCCCAAATCCGATTATGCAATACACTATTGCTGCTAAATGTTACTTCCACACCATTGTTGGATGCATAAGAAAAGTCGTTGCCATAAATTAAATTGTTATTGCATCCACCCTTGCCCGTGTTTAAAGTGGATTGACCTGCCCAAAGAAAAAAACCATCGCCAGAGTGTGTGGCAGAATTATATGCAAAAACGTTTTCACTACTTTGCTCGTATACTAGAATGCCTGCACTGTCTTGTCCGCGGCGATACTTCCCAAAACTCAAACCACGAATATTAAAATCGAGCTGGTTGTGATAGATCAAATTATTACTACTTCTATACAGTCCTATCCCCAATCCAGAATTGAAAGAAAAATTATTGTCATACACGTTTGCATCCTCACATTGCACCATCAACAAGGCACATTGGTTGCCCGTGATTTGGTTGTCTTTGATCAGCGCATTGCTACAATTCATCAGAAAGATTCCAGCACCTTTTTCTTTCCATTCACCGGCCTCATTATGGTGATAGCTCATCCAATCACGCTCATCTTCTTTAACACGGGTACTAAATAATTCAGGACGCCAATTATAGCTGAAGTTGCAGTTGATGATGGATAATTGTTTGACTGATTCAGCCATCAAAGCAATCTTATAGCCGTGTACCGTTAGATTTTTAAGGGTAATATTTTCAGACCCGGGGGTAATATAGATGGCGAGGCCATGCATTAAGTTGGGCCGATCGGTTTTTGCTGTACCATTTAAAACGGCCTGGTTAAAATCAACTTCAATATTCTTGCCCGAGATTCGAATCAATGGCTGACGCAGCGAGCTGTCGGCTTCGATCAAATAGTTCTGGCTTTGGATGGTTACAGATTGACTGATCTGCATCCCTGCCTTCAATGGCATAGTGCTTTGAGAATAGCTGGTCAGGCAAAAAACAAGGGATCCGAGGATCAAAAAGAGTCGATTTAGGTACAAACGCATCCTTAAAAATAAGCAAATGAGCGTTAAGGAAAATCGAATGATCTGGCATTTAAACCATCAATCTGGCATAATTATCAAGCCAAAGCTGATAGAATGGGTTGAAATGTCTGACAGCTGCTGACAATTTTGCACTTATAACTGGGTGGCATGGTGATTGACAATAGGATATAGCCTCAAATAGGGGCAAAGATTAAAAAAATATTATATGGGAAAGATTATTGGTATTGACTTAGGAACAACCAACAGTTGCGTATCCGTAATGGAAGGTAACGAGCCTGTTGTTATTGCAAACGACGAAGGTAGAAGAACAACCCCTTCAGTTGTTGCATTCTTGAAAAACGGAGAGCGTAAAGTAGGAGATTCTGCTAAGCGTCAGGCCATCACTAATCCACAGAATACGATTAGTAGTGTGAAGCGTTTTATGGGCCGTCGTTTCGACGAAGTAACTGAAGAAATTAGCCATTGGAGCTATAAAGTAGCCAAAGGCGATAATAATACAGTGCGTGTAGCGATCGATGATCGTTTATATACACCACAAGAAATTTCTGCGATGATCTTGCAGAAAATGAAAAAAACAGCTGAAGACTATTTGGGTCAGGAAGTTACAGAAGCAGTTATCACTGTTCCTGCTTACTTTAATGATGCACAACGTCAGGCTACCAAAGAAGCTGGTGAGATTGCTGGTTTGAATGTTCGCAGAATTGTGAACGAACCAACTGCAGCTGCATTGGCTTATGGTTTAGATAAGAAACACGCTGATCAGAAAATCGCTGTATTCGATTTAGGTGGTGGTACTTTCGATATTTCGATCCTTGAATTAGGTGATGGTGTATTTGAAGTAAAATCTACCAATGGTGATACACACTTAGGTGGTGATGACTTTGATAAAGTGATCATGGATTGGTTGGCTAATGAATTCAAAAATCAGGAAGCAATTGATCTTCGTAAAGATCCAATGGCTTTACAACGTTTGAAAGAAGCTTCTGAAAAAGCAAAAGTAGAATTGAGTTCTTCTTCAGAAACTGAAATCAATCTACCATATATCACTGCAGTTGATGGTGTTCCAAAGCACTTAGTAGTAAAATTAACGCGTGCTAAATTTGAAGCTTTAGCTGATAATTTATTTGCTCGTTGTTTGAAACCATGTGAAGCTGCATTGAAAGATGCTGGTTACAATATTTCTCAGATCGACGAAGTGATTTTAGTAGGGGGTTCTACTCGTATTCCTAAAGTACAAGAGATCGTTGAAAAATTCTTCGGTAGAAAACCTAACAAAAGTGTTAACCCTGATGAAGTAGTTGCAATTGGTGCAGGTATTCAGGGCGCTGTGTTGAGTGGAGATATCAAAGATGTATTGTTATTAGACGTTACTCCATTAGGATTAGGTATCGAAACAATGGGTGGTGTAATGACAACAATGATCACATCAAACACAACCATTCCTACCAAAAAAACAGAAGTATACTCAACAGCTAGCGACAATCAACCTGGTGTACAAATTCATGTATTACAAGGTGAGCGTCCTTTAGCTACTCAGAATAAAAGCTTAGGTACTTTTAACTTGGATGGAATTCCTCCAGCTCCAAGAGGGGTACCTCAGATCGAAGTAACTTTTGACATCGATGCAAATGGTATGATCCATGTTAGCGCGAAAGATAAAGGAACTGGAAAAGAACAGAAGATTCGTATTGAAGCGGGTAGTGGTTTGAGCAAGGAAGAAGTAGAGAAAATGAAAGCTGAAGCAAAAGCTAATGAAGCAGAAGATAAATTAGCTAGAGAAAAAGTTGAAAAAATCAATCAAGCAGATAGTTTAATTTTCCAAACCGAGAAGCAATTCAAAGAGTTTGGTGATAAAATTCCTGAAGATAAAAAAGCTCCAATCGAAGCAGCTCTTGCTAAATTGAAAGAAGCGCATAAAAATCAGGATATCGCAGCTATTGATTCTTCTATGACTGAAATGAATACAGCATGGACTGCAGCTAGCGAAGAAATCTATAAAGCACAAGCAGCTACTGGTGAACAACCAGGTGCTGATGCAGGTGCTCATGCGCAAGCAGGTGGTCAGCAAGCAGCAGGCGAAACTGTTACTGATGCTGAGTTTGAAGAAGTGAAATAATTCAAAATTAAAAATTCAAAAGGCAAAAATATAGCGGCCCCAATTTTTGGGGCCGCTTTTTTTATTTGATCGCAATGGTATAAATCAATGATTTTCAATTATCTTGTTCGCTATGAGCATAGCAAAAACATTCGTTGTTTCGAATAGTCCTGAGCCCCACCGTTTAAGAACGAAAACCATTTTAAAGTCCAATCCTGAGATCAGAGCTTTGATTGGCAAGAACCCCATTTCTTTTCTACTGATTGTAGGGTTAGTTACTTTGCAAATACTATTAAGTTGGATCCTAAAAGACCAATCCTGGTGGTGGGTAATTGGAGTTGCTTATCTGATTGGTGCTTTTGTTGATCATGCATTATTTGTAATGATCCATGAATGTTCGCACCGATTGATTTTTAAAAATCCTGTAGCAAATCGTTTATCAGGAATCCTTGCAAACATTCCTCAGATTTTTCCAAGCTCCGTATCTTTTGAGCGTTATCATATCAAACACCATTCCTTTCAAGGTGTGATGGAATTAGATGGAGACCTCCCTAATGAGTGGGAAGCCAAATTAATTGATAACCATTTTTTTGGTAAAGTAGTTTGGTTATTATTATATCCCTTCTTTCAATTATTTAGATTGTCGAGGCTCAGAGAAATCAAACCATTCGATGGTTGGATTGCCCTGAATATGTTGGTACAAATCGTTTTCGTAGGATTGGTGCTTTATTTTTTTGGCATCAAATCAATTGTTTATTTGGTGATCAGTTTGTTTTTTTCTGTGGGATTACATCCCTTAGGTGCAAGATGGATCCAGGAACATTATTTGGTTTTTCCTGATCAAGAAACCTATAGTTATTATGGTCCATTGAATACCATCGCTTTCAATGTTGGCTATCATAATGAGCACCACGATTTTCCTTCAGTACCTTGGAATAAATTACCACAGATCAGAAAAGAGGCACCATCATTTTATAATACTTTGCACTTTCATACTTCATGGACCAAACTCTTTGTGCGATTTTTATTTGATAAAAAGATCTCCTTGTATTCACGTGTTATCAGAAGTAACAGGGGTAAAGTTCCTTTAACAGATTTGTCAAAACCCGACATTGAATAGAGATAAAATTTTCTAAAAGGCTAACGATTGTTAGTGCTATCAATTATCTTTGCATCTAATTCAAGATTATGAATAACAGAACCGTATATATCGTATCAGCAGTGCGTACCCCAATGGGTAGTTTTGGTGGTAGTTTAAAAGATTTTTCTGCGACTCAATTAGGTGCCTTTGCTATTAAAGCAGCTGTAGAGCGTGCTGGTATCAAACCCGAAGACGTGCAGGAAGTATATATGGGTTCGGTGATCCAAGCCAATCTTGGTCAGGCTCCTGCCAGACAAGCCGCTAAGTTTGCTGGACTTTCAGATAACGTGATCTGCACTACAGTGAACAAGGTTTGTGCAAGTGGTATGAAATCGATCATGCTGGGTGCTCAAAATATCTTATTAGGGGATGCTGATATAGTAGTGGCTGGTGGAATGGAGAGTATGAGTAATGTGCCTTTTTATAGTCCGAATATGCGTTGGGGCAATAAGTACGGTAATGTTACACTCGTTGATGGCTTAGCGAAAGACGGATTAACAGATGTGTATCACAATTATGCGATGGGTAATTCGGCAGAATTATGTGCAAAAGAATGTAATATCAGTAGAGAAGACCAGGATGCATTTGCAATAGAGAGTTATAAAAGAAGTCAGGCTGCAATCAACAACGGTTTTTTCAATGCTGAGATAGTACCCGTTTCAATTCCACAGAAAAAAGGAGATCCCATTTTATTTAGTAAAGACGAGGAAGCTTTCAATGTAAAATTTGATAAGATCCCTGAATTAAAACCAGCATTTGTAAAAGATGGTACAGTAACTGCTGCAAACGCTTCTACCATGAATGATGGAGCCGCAGCATTGGTATTAATGAGTAAAGAAAAAGCGGATGAACTGGGATTAAAACCATTGGCAATTATTCTCAGTTACGCAGATGCTGAGCAAGCTCCAGAATGGTTCACAACTAGTCCATCTTTAGCAGTTCCAAAAGCGGTAGAAAAAGCAGGATTAAAAATGACTGATCTAGATTTTGTTGAATTGAACGAAGCCTTTTCTGTTGTTGGGATCGCTAATACGCAGAAAATGAATTTAGATCCAGCCAAAGTAAATGTACACGGTGGTGCAGTATCACTTGGTCATCCATTGGGTTGTAGTGGCGCCAGAATAATTGTTACACTGATCCATGTTCTAAAACAGAACGCAGGTAAGATTGGCGCAGCAGGGATTTGCAATGGAGGAGGTGGTGCAAGTGCAATGGTGATCGAACTTGCCTAAATATTTCCTTTCTTTGAATAATGTCAGAGATTCAAATTGTACAGGCTGAGATCAAAGATGCAGAACTGATTGCGATAGTTAGTAGAGAAACTTTCTATGATACCTATGCTGCTGAAAATACGGCAGCGAATATGGCTAAATTTCTTATGTTACAATTTAGCAAAGCCATGTTGATGGCAGAAGTTGGTGCAAAAGGCAATCACTTTTTTCTAGCATATATGGATGGAAAATTGGCTGGTTATCTAAAATTAAAAGAAGCCACTCATCCAGAATTAATCGATTCTACTGCCATTGAAATTTCACGAATATATGTCTGCAAACCATTTATAGGTAAATCTGTTGGCAATGCGCTGATGCAGACTGCCATTGATTTTGCTAATGCAAATAAAAAAGAATGGATCTGGTTGATCGCATGGAAAGAAAATAAACGAGCCCTTGAATTTTATCAGAAAAAAGGGTTTGAGATTTTTTCTGAAAGTGTATTTAAATTAGGCGATGATCAACAAAACGATTGGGTCTTAAAAAAAAGTATTTTGTGATTCATGAACTATCTAAATGCAAAAGCAATACCTGCACCAGCGCTATTATAGGTCGCAAAAGTGTAGTCGGCATAAACTTTCAATATCAGAATATTTAATCTGATTCCCCAAGTATTTGATAATCCCCCAGCTTTATAATTAAGTGCAATCGGATCTTTTAATTGAGCTGTGGCTTTATCATTTGGAATTGGTAATCCTGTGTTATAGGTAACTGTATAATTTCCTGTTAAGCTAATATCGGAACTGCCCTTTGAATATCCGAGAGAAGTATATAACTCCAAAAGTGAAAATTTAACTGAAGCAATTCCTTGCAATGTGAATGCAGAAATTTTATACCCTGCAATAGCATTTGGACTTTGAACAGGAGAACTTACTCCAAAACTTGGTTTATAGCTAGCATCAATAGAACTATATGCAGCTAATGCAGAAAGATGTAAGAAAGGCACTTTTTTAATGAATGGTAAATAGTTAGAAAATTCATGTTGAATGGCAAGTCCAAAAACACCAATTTCCATATCACTAAAACTTGTTTTAGGAAAATAGCGAAGTTTAATGTCCGTATTTTTTATTAATCCTAATCCTATTTGAACCACAGGAAGAGGTGCTGCTGGTGGAACGAATGAGATATTTTTTTTCAGGTCTTCTCCAATTCCTTTAGGTGCAGTAAAACTTGTGGAAACAGGTTGGCCATTTACCGTAGTATTAACGTTGATGACCTGTGTTGTTGAACCTCCCATGATAGTAGGTAAGGTTGCAGAACTAGCACCACCATTTAATTTAAAGCTGCTGTAATCTGCATTATTGAAAGTGAAATTTTCTTTCCCTGGAGGAACTATCGCAAATTGTCCGTTGATCGAAATATCGAATCCTAAAAATTTATGGGCTCTTGCTGTTGAGTACCAACCTCGAGATAAATTATAAATTTCTCCTTCTGCAAATGGACGCATATATTCAGTAGCATATCGATTTGCATCAGGTAGGGAACCTGCAAGAATTTGACCAAAATCTTGAGATTTTGCTGTCAAAGAAATTACAATGATTAAAATCGCTAAGATTACTTTTTTCATAAACAATCATTTATTTAATGGTAAGAGTATATGGACCGTACTTATGCTGCTTTTCAGAACGTTTATCTGTATACGGACCGATTGGACAATCAACAGGTTTCTTTGAAATATCCGGCCAATCTTGTGATTGGTCTTTATGAGGCCTCGGTTGAGAATTTACATAGGCTGCAATATCCCAAGCAGATTCGTTTGATAATTTAGTATGATGGTAGTTACTAGGGTTGGGCATATTGTTTTTTATAAACCCTGCAAATCTGGAGAGCCGAAAAATACCTGCTGCATCATTATAACTTTGGTTACCCCATAACGGTGGATATAAAAAGCCGATACCATTTAAAGCTGTTTTGCCTTTACCATCTATTCCATGGCAACTAGCACAACTAATGATATAATCCTTTCGTCCTTGGATAGTATCAGCAGCCCTTGTTAAATAGGGGAGGTCGATAATCCCAGTTCCTTTTGGTTTTTCACCCTTTGGTATTTCACTGCCCAACCATTTGATATATGCAACTATCGAAAGCATTTCCTTGCTTAAACTATCGATCGGCTTTCCATTTAAACTACGTTGTAAACAATCATTAACGCGCATTTCTATTGATTCTAACTTACCGCTTCTTGCTCTAACTTTCGGATAGGTTGACGCAACGGCACCATAATTATTCCCCCATGGTTTAGTGCCTGCTTCAAGGTGGCAATTTTGACAATTCATCCCATTAGTACTATGAGATACAGTTCCATTCGGACCAAGAAATGCTGCTGTATTACTGATCAATAGATAGCCATATCTGATCAGGCTTCCAGAACTATCTACTGGGATTTGATGAGGGCTAGCTCCAGTCCAGCAATTAGCAGAATCAATAACGGCAATGGTATTAATAGGCTCGTTGCTGCTTTCTCTATAAAGAAAAAACGAGAAGCTAATGAGTATTAATAGGAAAGAAATTGGTTGCCGATACTTCATGCATACTAGTGCGGAATTTTATTGCGAACCAGTCCGTATACCCAGGTTCCAGCAATCGCACTCACTAAAGTAACAATTGTAACGGAAATACCTGTACCGATCTGTGCAAATAAAGGTCCGGGGCATGCGCCAGTGATGGCCCAGCCTAATCCAAACAATAAACCACCATAGATATGACCAATGCTGAATTTCTTTTCTTCAAATTGAATGTCCTCACCATAAATGGTTTTGACCTTGAACTTTTTAATGATAAAAACAGAGATTGCTCCAACAACCACTGCAGATCCAATAATGCCATACATATGGAAGCTTTGTAGTCGAAACATTTCTTGAATGCGAAACCAGGAAATGATTTCTGCTTTTACAAAAACAATTCCAAATAGGATGCCAGTGATCAGGTATTTTAAATTGTACCAATAGGGGTGAACCAATTCACTATCATTGATGCAGGTGGCATCTAAGGAACGTATTTCAAAATCGTTATCAGGTATATTTTTTGACATATTATTATCTTAGAATAAATGGTAAAATGAGATTGGCCATGATAAAACCTCCCACCATGAAACAGATTGTTGCAACAAGTGAGGGCCATTGTAAATTGCTTAAACCTGTTATACTATGTCCAGATGTACAACCGCCAGCATATCTAGTACCAAAACCAACCATAAAACCTCCTAAAACCATTAATAACCATCCTTTCAAATGCAAAAGGCTTGACCAGTTAAAAATTTCAATCGGCATTAATTGGCTATAATCAGAAATACCATATCCTTTTAATTCATTCACCAATGCTGGATGAACTTGTATAGGTTGAGGATTGGCCAATAGTTGTGCAGCGATTAATCCACCCAAAAATATACCACCCACAAAAAACAAATTCCATATCTCTTTTTTCCAATCGTATTTGAAATAGTTAATGTTTGCAGGGAAGCATGCAGCACAGATATGGCGGAGTGAACTTGATATGCCAAATCGTTTGTTGCCAATTAATAATAGCGCTGGAACGGTTAATCCAATTAATGGACCAGCCACATACCAAGGCCAGGGTTGTTTTATCCATTCAATCATGGGTTCGATAATTATTTAGTCTACGAAAATAGTAGAAAAAATACAATTCCCAAACCTAGATGATCAGTAACAGTTTTTTGGCCTTTAAAGTTGCGTATTCTGTTGAGCGAATTCTGAGATTTTAAATTTGCCTGTTGCTTTTAATTGATTGTATCCAACGCTGCAATTCAAGATATTTTGATAACCACGAGAACGCATGATGGAAGTGTAGATCATTGAACGATATCCACCTGCACAATGCACATAATAGGTTTTTGTAGGATCAAATATTTGATCAGTCATATCAATGAAATCTAGTGGACTATTCGTAACCCCCATGATATGTTCGGTATCAAATTCACTTTTTTTACGAACATCTAGGATTAGTTGCGGGTCTTGATCAGCATAGATTGTAGCTAATTCAGTTGCATCAATAGACTCAATGGTATCGAATGGCTTTCTTGCTTGTTTCCAAGCTTCGAATCCGCCTTTTAAATAACCCATTGCATGATCGAACCCAACTCTTGCTAAACGTGTAACCACTTCAATCTCTCTACCTTCCTCTGTAATTAATAAGATGGGTTGTGAAACGTTTTTAATAAGTGCACCTACCCATACTGCAAAGCTTCCATCAATTCCAATGTTGATGGAATTAGGAATAAATCCATTTCCAAATACTTCTGCCTTGCGTGTATCAATAATAACTGCTTCTGTTTCATCTGCGGCTGCTTCAAAAGCATTTGCACTAAGTGCTTTGCTGCCTCTTTCAATTACTATGTCAATGCTTTCGTAGCCAAATTTATTCATCTGTACATTAAAAGGAAAATAGCCCGGGGGTGCTACTAAACCATGTGTTACTTCTTTAATAAAATCTTCCCTACTTAAGCTAGCTTTCATGGCATAATTGCTAGCTTTTTGATGACCTAATGTATCAGTTGTTTCTGTACTTAGTTTTTTACCACAAGCACTACCAGCACCATGCGCAGGATAAACGATGATATCATCTGAGAGTGGTAATATTTTGGTATGTATAGAATCGAATAGGAGACCTGCCAATTCCTCCAGGCTAAGGTTAGCTGCTTTTTGTGCAAGGTCGGGTCGGCCTACATCACCAATAAAAATAGTATCTCCAGAAAATAGTGCAACAGGTTTACCAGTTTCATTGTACATTAAATAGCAGCAACTTTCCATGGTATGTCCCGGAGTATGCAATAATTCAAACACTAATTTTCCTACTTTAAATTTCTCGCCATCTTTTGCAACAATTGCATCAAAAGCTGGTTGCGCGGTTGGTCCGTATACAATACTTGCACCAGTTGCTTTCGCCAAATCCATATGACCTGAAACAAAGTCGGCATGAAAATGCGTTTCAAAAACATACTTAATAGAAGAATTAGTTCTCTTGGCCTTCCCAAGGTAGTTATCGATATCGCGGAGTGGATCAATCACCACAGCTTCTCCATCACTTTCAATATAATAGGCACCTTGTGCTAAACAACCCGTATAGATTTGCTCGATTTGCATGATGGTAAATTTTTCAAAGCAAAACTGATGTTTTTATAAGGGGCATGCAATGACATTTGTCAGTTGCTTATTTCAGAAATAACTCATGTAGGATTATGTACATACCTGCTAAGAGAATGAAAACCCCAAAACCTTTTTTTAGTTTTTCGCCCGACAGTTTTAAGCCAATGGCATTCCCAATAAAAGTTCCCAGCACCGCATTAACAGTAATGATTAATAAAAGCCTCCAGTGAATTTCATACTGAGAAACGTCGCTAATAAACCCAAACAATGCATTCAAAGCAATGATAAGAAGAGAGCTTCCGATTGCTTTTTTCATAGGTATTTGAAAAGAGAAAATGAGAACTGGAATAATAAGGAATCCACCCCCTGCGCCAAGCAAACCAGTGAGTATACCAATTTGGATGCCTCGAAGAATTGCTCTGCCATATGGCATGGTGTGCACTTTATTGGTATTGAGTGGTACGGGTTTAAAAATCATTTTAAAAGAAGCCATGATCATCACCAGTGCCAGCAATACCATCGTCAATAAGGATCTAGTAACTTCGAAGCTCTCAATTTTAAAAAGATCCTCGGGTATAAGAGGAATCAATAATCTTCTGATCAAAACAACTGTGATGATGGAGCTTACCCCGAAATACAAAACGGCTTTGAAATGAATATTGCCCCTTCTATAACTGTTGAAGGCTCCTGCAAGACTACTAATGCCTACGATGAATAATGAATAACCTGTTGCGATGGTGGGTTGTATATGGAAAAGGTAGACTAGTAACGGTATTGTAAGTATGGAACCCCCGCCTCCGATCAATCCTAGAGAAATGCCTATAAAAAATGCGGCTATGAAGCCTGCTATTTCCATTTTAAGTATCTATTTAATGCTAATTCCCAATTCTATCATAAACATAAGAATAGTTTCTCAAAACTGATTTTTATCATTCAGGAATTAGTGAATAGTTTTGAACTTTAATTGAATATTAAAAAACTGCAAATGATTATCAATAACAAATCAATTCGTGAACTGCACTTCGACCATGAACTATGGTTAGCTGAAATGACTTTTTGGAAACAGGAAATCGACGTTTTAGACAAATATCTTGCTGCTGTAATTGTTTCTTTGTCTGATACTGATTCTAGAGGCGAGGTTGACCATTATCAGAACCAATTTTTTATCCAGCGGAACTTTATCAATTCATTGAAAAATGATGTGAAGGCGCAGGAAAAACTTATCTCTCAATTAGAAAATGATATCTCTAATCGGTTACTTCAAAAAAAGAAGGCTGATGATGAATATGAGATTCGCGACAAAATGTTAACCAACGAGAAACTCTATAACGAACTGAAAATGTCGTTCAAAAAGTGGTTGTCAAATAAATTGTAAAAATTATTTAGACGATTGCTCTAGGATTTCATCCATGCTAATGCCCATATGACTTTCGTCGTAGGTGCAAACACCATTTTTAATCAAGATCACTTGGGGTGATTCGTGTTCAACATGGAACTGTTCAGCTATTTGTGCTGAGATGGGTCGGTATTTGATTAGGTCAAGAAAGTAAAAATCAACTGCATCTGAGCCTTCAGCTCTGTCCAAACGACTTAATGCCATGCTGCTGATACTACAACGTGTACTATGTTTAAAAATAACTTGAGGTTTTTCTTTAGAACGAGTACTAATTTCTGATAGCTGCGCCTCAGCGGTTAAGGGGATCCAATTCATGATACTACTAATGTTGAAACGATTCGGGTTATCTACTCTTAAAGAAATTTTTATTGGTAGTAGGGCAACCATTGCTTCGTGATGACACACAAGATGAGCAGATAGCCATGGTAAATCCAACGATTATCAGCAGACAAGTGATTTTTTTCATGAGTAGAGTTTAATGAGTAATTGACTGTATTTTTATACAATCTTATAACGGTAAAGATAAAGTTTCATTGTGAAATGTTGCTTTGATCCCCGGATTGAAATGTTAAAATTTAGGTTCAAGTAACAAAAACACATCTATGAGGGTACATTTTATATCTATTGGAGGAAGTGTGATGCATCAATTGGCCATCGCTTTGCACAGAAAAGGATACCAAGTAACAGGCACTGATGATGAAATCTTTG
Organism: Bacteroidota bacterium; assembly: GCA_026391125.1. GTDB lineage: Bacteria > Bacteroidota > Bacteroidia > Chitinophagales > Chitinophagaceae > Sediminibacterium. The sequence continues at coordinate 5,471 of JAPLEO010000084.1, read as the reverse complement.
AGCCTTCTAGAACCAATCTCTTAAATGAGGGGATTTTACCAAAATCATTTGGATGGCAACCTGATCTGATCACAAAAGACCTAGATGCAGTAATTCTAGGGATGCACGCTCGTAACGACAATCCAGAATTGCAAAAAGCAGTGGAATTAGGTTTGAAAATTTATAGTTTCCCAGAATATATCTTCCACGAAAGTCAGCAAAAAAAGAGAATAGTAGTTGGAGGAAGTCATGGTAAAACCACTACCACAAGTATGATCATGCACGTTTTGCGAAGCCTGCAATTTGATTTTGATTATTTAGTGGGTGCAAAATTGCAAGGGTTTGATCAATCAGTAAACATTACCAATGCACCAGTGATTGTTTGTGAAGGAGATGAGTATCCAGCAAGTGCCATTGAGAAAAAGCCAAAGTTCCATTTTCTTTTTCCGCATATTGCCATCCTTACTGGAATTGCATGGGATCATATCAATGTGTTCCCCACATTTGATTTTTATTTGGAACAATTCAGAATTTTCATCTCAAAAATTGAAACAGGAGGATTATTGATCTATAATAGTTCTGATCCCGTTTTAGATCAGTTAGTAAAAGAATGCCATCGTTCTGATCTTCGCTATCAAGCTTATGCTGTTCCTGATCATGCAATCTCTAACGGACAAACTGTTGTAACCATTGATGGCTTTTCAAGCAGCTTGAAAGTATTTGGGAATCATAACCTCATGAATTTATTAGCAGCTTATTATGCCTGCAAAGAAATTGGGGTACAAGCAGCAGACTTTGTAAAAGCAATTGCAGATTTCACCGGTGCCTCAAAACGATTAGAATTATTGGCATCCAATGAAACCATCAATGTATATAGAGATTTTGCGCACGCTCCAAGCAAAGTGAAAGCAACTATTGAAGCATTGAAACAACAATATCCCAATAGAAAATTGATTGGCATATTAGAACTGCACACATTCAGTAGTCTGAACGAGCAATTTATGAGTGAATATAATGGTGCATTGAGCAAGGCCGATACAGCAATTGTGTTTTATTCTAAACATGCATTAGAGATCAAAAGATTACCAGATCTACCTAAAGAAAAAATACAGGATGGCTTTAATCAGCCTGGATTATTGGTCATGAACGATAAAAAGATTTTAGAAGATTGGTTGGAAAAAACTGATTTCTCGAATTCAAATATTGTTTTGATGAGTAGTGGTAATTATGATGGCTTAGATATGCTTACTTTCGCAGAAAGAATTACCCATTAATTAGTACTTATATTATCGCTAACATGAAACTACAATTAACAAGACCAATCGCATTCATCGATTTGGAAACCACTGGTATCAATATTACTACAGATCGAATTGTAGAGTTGGCGATCGTTAAGATTTCTCCTGATGGATCCAAAATTGTGAAAAGGAAATTGATCAATCCATTGATGCCAATTCCTGCTTCCTCTAGTGCGATACATGGAATTACCGATGAAATGGTGAAAGACGCTCCAAGCTTTAAGCAAATCGCGAATGAGATCAAGCAATTTATAGAAGGTGCAGATCTGGGCGGATATAACAGCAATAGATTTGATATTCCAATGCTTTTAGAAGAGTTTTTAAGAGCAGGAATTGAGTATACCGTTGATGGTAAAAAACTCGTTGACGTTCAGAAGATCTTCCATATGATGGAACAGCGAACTTTAAGTGCGGCCTATAAATTTTATTGTAGCAAAACACTGGAAGGCGCGCATGGTGCTGAAGCAGATGCAACAGCCACTTGGGAAGTTCTAGAAGCCCAATTAGAGCGATACCCTCAAATAGGAGATAGTGTAGAAAGTATCGTGAAATTTACTGGGGAAGACGACATAGTTGACTTTGCTAGAAGGTTTGTAAAAGAAAAAGGAATTGAAGTTTTCAACTTTGGAAAACATAAAGGAAAACCAGTTTCACAAGTCCTAAGGGAAGAGCCTCAGTATTATGATTGGATGATGAAGGGCGACTTTCCCATCAATACAAAGCAAAAACTGACCGAAATGCTTAACAAGACCTTGTTAAAAAAGGGATAATAAGCTGTTTCTACCCATTTTATTTAGTTTTTAGCCAATTTTATGGATGGCTTTGAACAACAGAATTGTAATTTAGCGGCCAAATATAGAGCGGATTGGAAAAAATTGTGATCATACCTACATATAATGAAAAAGAGAATATATCTCTTATCATTGAAAAAGTATTTTCAATGAATCAGGATTATCATGTCTTGGTTGTAGACGATAGCTCTCCTGATGGAACAGGTGATATTGTGAAAGAAATGATTTCAAAATATCCTGGGAAATTGTTCATCGAAGAACGCCACGATAAACTCGGACTGGGTACTGCTTATATTCATGGTTTTAAATGGGGCATTGAAAATGGGTACCAATACATTTTTGAAATGGATGCCGACTTCTCTCATAATCCTGAAGACCTAGAAAGACTCTATGACGCTTGCAAAAATGGCGGAGCAGATTTGGCTATTGGAAGTAGATATGTAAGCGGTGGCAAAACAGAGAACTGGCCTTTAGATAGAAAAATTTATTCGATGGGTGGGGCATTTTATACCAAACTGATTACATGGATGCCCATTCAAGACCCCACTGCAGGATTTATGTGTTATAAGCGTGAGGTGTTAGATGCGATCAACCTCGACGAAATCAGTTTTGTTGGCTATGCATTCCAAATTGAAATGAAATTTGCTTCCTGGAAACTTGGTTTTAAAATCAAAGAAGTGCCTATTACATTTATCGACCGAAAAATCGGTTATAGTAAAATGAATAAAGGCATTATCAAAGAAGGTGTATTAGGCGTATTAAAAATACAATGGCATAGTTTGTTTAAAGACTACCATAAGAGACTCAGTAATAATAATTAGTCTTTGTATTCTAGTTTTAGAATCTCCCAAGTTCTATTCTTAATTCCATCCATAATCATCCAAGCTGCAATACCTGATAATACCGCAAGTATGATCACCACTGGCATCATGTTATAAATGAGATAATGCAAGCCACCAATAGTTGCAGGAATGATCATTGATACAAGTCCCCTGATAAAATTTGATTTAGCTGCCGAATTTTGCGGTTGTGCAAAAGGGAACTGTCTAAAAGAAATATAGGCGATAGTGAAAATGATGAGGAACTCATTAAAGATGCCTAACAATAAATTAGGAATTATTTTTGGTCCAACTATAACAACCGCAGCTACAAAAGTCACTGTTACTAATGGGAAGAAAAATTTAGCAATCATAGATTTGAGCGCGCCGCTGATGATCCTTCCCGGTTTCTCGATAGGAGTTGTAAAAAAGAACCAAGCCGCTTTATATTTTTCAGAATAAAGTAATTGGTTCACAGACATGATCATAATCAAGCTGCTAAAATAGATCAAACTAATAAAAACGATTTTACCTGTTCCGTTTTGATTCTGAACGTCTGCAAGCGAAAAGTTTCTGTTATTCAGGAACATCATAACCAAATAAACAACTAAGTAACCTAAGGATGGGTATACTTTCATTTTATAATCTCTACTTCTTGCTGTGATCTTCCATACATGTTGGAAAGACATTGTCTCTGCGCCCTTTTCTGCAAAAAGCTTGGAAAGAAATGTGAGGTAGCCAGAATTTGTACTTGTCTTTTTTCCGGCTTCTTGCACTTTCGGTGCAGGACCACTCTCGCTTCCACTGATCATTGAAAGCTTTTGGTTAAAGGATGGTGCGAAGTATTTGATCACAACCCAAATGCTGGCAATGGGAACAACCAGGCTTAAGATAAAGCTGCTCACCAATGGTATTGTAAACTCAAAACTCGTTAGAAATTGCCAAGCACCTGCAAACCAATAAGGTGGCGCTAACCAGATCCAAATATTGGTATTGATATCGTATTGTTCCATGGCCACTTTATTAATTAGCTTAGGAACTATTTGGTATCCACCATAAAATGCGATGGCAAAAAATATTTGAAAATAACTGATGATGGTTTTAAATCTTTCGGGAGTAGTTAGTTTTAAAATCAGAATATATAATGCATTGATTAAAAAAATCGTGAAGAGTGTCGCAAGAGCAATGATAAAACCAAAGGGAATTAGAACTAAGACATTTTGTTTGATGCCTAAATAAATTAAAGTAGGAAGCACCATTGGAATAACCAACTTCGATATGTGAATCAACACATGTAACAACCTCGCTAAAACAAAAGTCTTATCTGAAATTGGTTTAGGTATGATAATTACATTGTCTCTAATATCTATTAATACCGATGTAAAATCCGCAATCAATGTAGAGGCAAGTACAAACAAGAAGAATGAGAAATAAATGGTTAAGTGTGTAACCATATCCTTTCCCACAAAAAAGCTAGCTAAAAAAAAGCAACCCATAAAACCCGTAACCAGCATGGTTCCTAGTGTAGCAAAGGAAACTGGTTTCTTATTCTTCTTCTGTTGTGTTTGATGGAAGGTATTTGGCCTCCTGTCATCCATCATGAGTTTGGTATTAAGTACTGCTCTTAGCTGCGTTGTATTAATACCCATTTTTTCATACAGATGAGTGGGCAATAAAACAATCCATAAAAAAAAGCGATTCACTAAATTCATTGGAGCAATTTTAATTTTCAAAAGCGCTCATCATTTGATCAGCAGCATCCGACAATGATTCTTTGGCAGTCATATGAGCAAATATTTTTTCAAGACTTTGATTGCCTTGTTGACTTTGAAGTTCTTCAAAACTTCCGTCCGCGATTACAATCCCTTCATTGATCAAAACAATTCGATCACTTACTTTTTCTACTACATCCATCATATGACTGCAGTAAAAAATGGTCTTGCCATCTTTTGCAAGTTTACTAATCAGGTCTTTAACTATAATTACACTATTCGCATCTAATCCACTCAAAGGTTCATCGAGAATGATGATATCAGGGTTGTGTAATAGACCTGATACGATTAATACTTTCTGACGCATACCCTTGCTAAAAGTATCCATGCGCTGATTCATATTGCTTTCTAGTCCAAATGCTGTTAACATTTTACGAATTCTTTCGTCGGCTGTTTCTTTTGGGATCTCATATAATTCAGCCATAAACCCTAAAAACTCAGCTGGAGTAAGAACATCGTATAATTCTGCTAGTTCAGGAACATAACCTATTTTTCTTTTTACAGATAGGGGGTCTTTTTTTAAATCAATACCTTCTACCCAAACCTCACCCTCATAATCAGAGATTAAACCACATAGGATTTTTACAGTAGTACTTTTCCCGGCACCATTGGGCCCAATATAGCCTATAACCTGACCAGGGTAGATATCTAGTGTGATACCCTGCAATACTTTTTTATCGCCATAATTCTTAGTCACATTTTTCAATCGAATGATTGGTCCCATAGCAGTATTTTGATGATTAGTCGCGATTTGAATAATTCCTTACAATATCCTATTAAATATTTTCTAAATCTCATTTTGAATCAATTTTT
>JAPLEO010000017.1 GCA_026391125.1 Bacteroidota bacterium | reverse complement strand
ATAAGCAATTAATTTCTCATCAGCTTTCGAAAAGTCCAAGGAAACAGCAATTACTCGATTTGCCTTGACTTCTAGGTTTTGTAAAACTGGAATATCATTGTGCATACGTGCAATGTCTTTGAGTTTTCTTTTATTAAAAATGGGCAGGAAAGTCATCATAAAGAATAACCAAACAAAAATGATCGCACCAATAATAATGACTGTTTTCCAAATAAAATTGCCTGGCTGCTCAAAAAAATCAAATGATTGATCCAGCACCATTTTTACATTTAGATAGATCAAAATAATCGCCACCAGCCAAGCAGCGATCTTAGTATAGCTTTTAATGGCAAACTCGCCCATGGTATTTTTATCGCTTACAAAATGTATCAGGGGTATCACTGCAAAACCCAATTGGACACTTAAAATAACCTGACTCAATACCAGTAAAGCATCTATTTTATCGTTACCATAAATTAAGATCGTAAGTATGGCGGGGGTAATGGCAATCATTCTTGTGATCAGCCTTCTCAGCAAGGGATTAATTCTCAATTGCAAATAACCCTCCATAACGATCTGACCAGCAAGAGTTCCTGTAATGGTGCTACTCTGCCCGGCAGCAATCAGAGCAATGGCAAACAAGATGGGGGCTAGTCTATTACCCAATAAAGGGGACAATAATTTATGCGCATCCTCAATTTTTGCAACCTGTGTATTGCCTGTACTAAAAAACACCGATGCCGCTAAAACTAGTATCGCAGCATTTACAAAAAATGCTGCATTTAAGGCAATGGTACTATCCAGCAAATTGTATTTTAAAGCCCTTTTAATGCCCGCTGTATCTGACTTTATTTTTCTAGTTTGTACCAAGGCAGAATGTAGATAAAGATTATGAGGCATTACAGTAGCACCTATAATACCAACTGCGATATAGAGTGCATTTTTATTGAGTATGCCTGGAATAAAGCCCCTTACAACGGCATGCATATCTGGCTTTGCAAGAAACATTTCAATCAAAAAAGACAAGCCAATAATGGCTACTAACACCACAATAAATGCCTCTAGTTTTCGAATCCCAAATTTCTGAAGCCATAATAATAATAGAGTGTCAAGTACTGTAATACATACACCCCATATTAGTGGTAGTCCGGTTAATAAATAAATTCCCAAGGCCATTCCAAGTACTTCAGCTAAATCACATGCGGCGATTGCTATTTCTGCAAACACATACAAACAAAAATTAACTAAGGGTGGATATACTTCTCTATTGGCTTGTGCTAGATCTCTTCTTCTAACAATACCCAATCTGGCACTCAAACTTTGAAGTAAAAGAGCCATTAAATTGCTCATCAATAATACCCAAATGAGGGTATAGCCAAACTGTGCACCACCCTGCAGATCTGTGGCCCAATTTCCCGGATCCATATATCCGACACTCACGAGATAAGCAGGTCCCAAAAAAGCAAGGCCTCTTTTCCAACCTTTTTTGTTTTGATTAGTATCTACAGATTCATGTACTTCACTCAATGAATTCTGATACTGTACTGGTGAAGAATTCATATCAAACTAGTTTTACAAATAATGCTTGTGCCAATTGTTGGCTGATCGTAATGGTAGGTTTGTTTTCAATATTGATCTCAACCGAATGATCAAAATCAAACTTTCTTACAATTTGCAATTGCGTTCCGATGACAATATTTTTATGACGTAGCAATTCTAGTAATTCGGCAGACTGACTTCCAACACTGCACACTTCAACTAAAGTCTTTTGTTTTACATCAATTAAATTGAATTGTCTAATCGATACCATATTGCCATTCATATCCGGGATAGGGTCTCCGTGTGGATCAAACTTTGGGAAACCTAGAAAGGCATCTAGTTTATCAACCAATTTTTTGCTACTTATATGTTCTAATTCTTCGGCTACTTCATGTACTTCATCCCACCCAAATTGCAACTTGTCTACCAAAAAAAACTCCCATAAACGGTGTTTCCGAACAATAGATAAGGCCTGCTTCTTACCTTCCTTACCAAGCCTTACTCCTTGATAGGGCTCATACTCCAGTAAACTCTTATTAGTGAGTTTCTTCAGCATGTCAGTCACGGAAGCTGGTTTTGTATGCATAGAAGCAGCTAATTGATTGGTGCTAACATTACCTTCTGCCTGTTGCAAATGAAAGATGGCTTTGATATAATTCTCTTCGGCAATAGTTAAATTCATGCTATCTAAAATTATTTTTAGACAAATCTAAATAATTTAACTCAGTAAAAACATACTAAGTTCAGGTTCAATCGTTGAAACACTTATTTTTATACAAATAATTGAGTCATGCCAAAAAGATTGCTATACATCATGTTAATAGCCCTTTTCGCCTGTGGTGAAAAAAAAATCGACTTTTCTGGTGCAACCCAGTTAAAACCGAAAGACTTCCTTACTGTGTTTCCATTAGTCTCCAATAATTTCTTAACCTTCGATAGTAATTTCACAAAGCTTTCAGATACTACCCGCATTGGATTAAAAGCAGTGACCCAATTTATTCCTGATACGATTGTTTCAAAATATATTGGAAAAGAAAAAAATCCATCCTTTTATGCAGTAGGAAAAATCCAAAAGGAAAAAGAAATATATCTTTTATTAAATATTGTTTTAAAACACAAAACAGTACTGACTGTTTTTGTAATGGATGCGAAATCAAATCATTGTTTGGCTTCAAAACTATTAATCGACAATAGTATTCAAGACGATTACGTCCATTCATTGAATATTAATAAGGAACCCACATTCATATTAAGTCAAGAAAAACAGGGAAAAGAAAACCTGGTACAATTCACAAGAGTTGGATGGGTATATACTTCTAGCACAGGGTTCATGGTGGTTGTGAATGATTCCAATGAGAGTCCTTCTAAATCCAATATCATTAACCCCATCGATACCCTTTCACATAAAAACAAATACAGCGCAGATTATGAAATTGATAAAAGGAATTTCATATCTATCAGGGATGGCAAAAACACAAACACCTACTCATTCTTTATTCACTTTGAAAAGAATGAAGGAACCTGTATTGGCGAATTAAAAGGAGAATTTAAAATGAAAAATGCTACACATGGCATTTATACTTATAATGGTGAACCTTGTGTGATTGACTTTAATTTTGAAGACCAAGAAGTTAGCGTTAAAGAACAAGGCTCTTGTGGTAATCATCGCGGAATCAAATGCTTTTTCGATGATCAATTCACCAGAAAAAAAGAAGTGAGAAATAAGAAAAATAAATAATATTAATCCTTCCTACTTATTCACATTTTGTCCATTTTAATGTGTAAAAATTACATTTTAGATAAAACGCTTATCTTGCGACAGTTTTATTGAAAACGAAATAAGAATTTATGAATTTTAGAAGCTTTCAGGTACCTTATTCTGTAGACGAACAATATGCAAAAAAAGCGGCCTATTTTTCTATGGAGTTTGCCATTCACCAGCCATTAAAAATTTATAGCGGTGGATTAGGATTTTTAGCCGGTTCTCATTTGCGTAGTGCATATGAACTACGTCAGAATATGATTGGCGTTGGTATTTTATGGAAATATGGTTATTACGATCAGACAAGAAACCAAGACCAGACTTTGCAGGTAACCTTTATGGAAAAAATTCATAGCTACCTGGAGGAGACCGATATTAAATTTCAGATTTTAATTCACGATCATCCAGTTTGGGTGAAAGCATATTACCTGAATCCTGAGACTTTTAAAAGTGCACCTCTCTTCTTGTTGAGCACCGATTTACCTGAGAACGATTATGTATCTCAAACAATCACACATCGTTTATATGATGCCAACGTAGCAACCAAAGTAGCTCAGTTTATTTTGTTGGGAATAGGTGGCGCTAAGCTGATCGATGAATTAGGTTTCAATCCAGATGTGTACCATTTGAACGAAGCGCACGGACTATCTGCAGCTTTCTATCTTTTGAACAAATTCAAAAGCTTAGCAAAAGTAAAAGAGCATTTAGTATTTACAACACATACCCCTGAAGAAGCTGGAAACGAAAAACATGATATTTATCTTTGCGAAAAAATGAGCTATTTCTGCGGACTTAGCCTTGATGAAGTAAGAAAGATTACAGGAATTAAAGACGACCAATTCAATCACTCACTTGTAGCACTTAGGTTTGCTAGAAAAGCAAATGGTGTATCTGCATTACACGGCGTGGTTAGTAGAGAAATGTGGAGTCGTTATGAAGGCATTTGCCCTATCATCAGTATTACCAATGCGCAGAACTGGCATTATTGGGCCGATAAACAATTGTACCGTGCATTAGAAGAAAAAAACGATATCGCATTTGACGATAGAAAAAAATACCTAAAGAAAAGAGCATTTGAAATTGTTGCCGACCAAACAGGTAAAATTTTCAATCCAAATGTATTGACCATTGTATGGGCCCGTCGTTTTGCAGGTTACAAGCGTGCAGATATGTTGAGCTGGAATACTGAAAAATTTGAAAAATTACTGGCCAATACTAAATATCCGATTCAGATCATTTGGGCAGGAAAGCCTTACCCATTAGACTATCCAGCAATTACCCAATTCAATAATTTGGTTCAAATCAGTAAGAAATATAAAAATGTTTCTGTGTTGATTGGCTATGAATTAGGATTGAGCAAGCGCTTAAAACAAGCATCTGATATTTGGTTGAATAATCCTCGCGTTCCTCGTGAAGCATCTGGAACAAGCGGTATGACTGCATCTATGAATGGTTCTGTAAACTTTTCTACGGATGATGGTTGGATCCCAGAATTTATCAATCATGGCAACAACGGATTTGTTGTGCCAAAAGCTGATTATGATAACATGTCTGAAAAAGAACAAGATGATTATGATCTAGACAAGATCTATGAAATTCTTGAACAACAGATCCTTCCTCTATACTACGAACAACCAGATACATGGAGACAGATCATGAAGAATGGTATGATGGATGTACGTTGGCAGTTTGATAGTAACAGAATGGCTCAAGAATATTATGAGCTAATGTATAAAGCGAACTAAGATTCATTTGAATATTGTATAAATCCCCCGAGTGCTCGGGGGATTTTTTTTTGCTTCCCATATCAACTTTTCCAACCTATTTTTGTTCTATCTAAAAGCCGATCAATGAAACATAAAATTGTTGTAGCCATTACCGGAGCGAGTGGATCGGTTTACGCAAAGATTTTACTTGATAAATTACAACAAGCTTCAGCGCAAATTGAAGAAGTAGGTATTGTAATGAGCCAAAATGCCAAAACAGTTTGGGAAACTGAAATGAACGAGCAATCATATCTGAATTATCCATTTCGTTTTTTTGATAAACAAAATTTCAATGCTCCATTTGCATCTGGTTCTGCAAAATACAATTGCATGATCGTGGTTCCATGTAGTATGGGCACCCTTGGTAGAATTGCAACTGGCGTTAGTGATGATTTAGTAACTAGAGCTGCAGATGTAATTTTAAAAGAAAGGAGAAAATTGATCTTGATGGTAAGAGAAACACCATACAATTTGATTCATATAAAAAATATGGAGACAGTAACCCTTGCAGGTGGCATTATTTGTCCTTGTAGTCCCTCCTATTACAGTCAACCTAAAACCATTGAAGAAGCAGCCGCCACAGTTGTTGATAGAGCATTAGATCTTGCAGGAATTGATGTTAGCACTTATCGCTGGGGAAAATAAAACTCCAGCAAAATAAAGATTAAAAGTTCTTGCAAAAAAGAGTTCCACTCCTCGGGACTCATTCATCACTTCTCACTTCTCACTTCTCACTTCTCATTTCTCACTCCTCACTCCTCACTTTTATCTTTTATCTTTTATCTTTTATCTCTTCACTTTCAAAAGTATCACCGCAGGCACAGGTCGCTCCCCTTCTTTATCACTCGGCTGAATAGTTTCTTTTCCATTGATCAATAAACAACTACTTCCACCTCCATCCAAATTCAGTGCTTCTACAGATCCTAAATCACGAAGTATGGTAGCTTCTTCCATTAGTGAAGCCCCTTCAGACTTTCCAGGAAAACGCCCTTCAATCACTAAGAATATTAATTGATTATCCAAAGTATAACCCATCGCTGTTCTTGGATGTTTATCATTGATTGCTTTGCCTCCAAATTTCAATTCTTGGTTATTGCTGATGGCAATTGCGCCATTTTGTACTAAGATTGGTCCGCCAGCTACCGCAGTTTGCATTTTCCATTTTTTGAATGAATGGCTCTTTAAGTAATTTGGAATATCTAGTTTGAGAGAAGAATCAATTACGGGATTCACTGCTTGCTGACTAGCCCAAGGATATCGATTACTGGAGTCACTAAGCACCCACGCAACATCAACGTTCCTTTTTTTATCAATCCCGATTGCCCCTGTTACAGGATGGGAATAGGTAAAAGTATCTTTCCCTTTTCTTGTGATGCTATTGTTGGAGTATGCTAATTGTTTGCCATTATTCATGACTAGACTAACATTCGTATTGT
>JAPLEO010000050.1 GCA_026391125.1 Bacteroidota bacterium | reverse complement strand
GAAGAGTCATTAGAGAATTTAATTAGTATCATCAATGAGTACATAGGGTCTTCAGGATTGATTAAATCAAAAATTTTAAAAATCGGTATTAATCTTACTGGACGAATCAATCAGATTACTGGACATAATTATAATTATTTTCAATTCACGCATTTATCTGTTAGCGAGATTATAGAAAAAGCAACTGGTATTAAAACGCATATCGATAACGATTCAAGGGCGATGGCTTTTGCAGAGTATTGCTCTGGTGTGGTGGAGCAAGAGAAAAATATTTTATTCATCAACCTTGATTATGGAATTGGTTTGGGCATTATTATTAATGGTGAGATCTATTATGGTAAGTCTGGCTTCTCAGGAGAATTCGGCCACAATCCCATTTATGATAATGAAATGATTTGTCAGTGTGGGAAGAAAGGTTGTTTAGAAACAGAAGCATCAGGTTTTGCTGTGGTTCGAAGTGTACAGGAAAAGCTGAAAGCCGGCATTGGTTCTATTTTGCAAAGAGATATCAAAAAAATCGACGAGATCACACTAGAGGAAATCGTTGCTTCCCTCATAAATATATTTAATCCTGAGTTGGTGATATTGGGCGGACTTCTGTCAACCACCAATGAATATATCCGCCTACCCATTAAAAGTTCACTCAATAAGTTTTCTTCCAGCTTGGTAAATAATGATACCCAATTGAAAACCTCAAAATTGGGTTTATCGGCGGGAGTGATGGGCGCCTGTTTGCTGGTTCGGAGAACCATCTTTTCTGTGTAAATCGCAAAAAACAGTGCTTTTTTAACTTTTTCGGCAGTCTAATGGCGGAAACTGTAGTTGTATTACTACATAATATTTCAAGTTTGCTTGATTGTATAACTTTTTAGGCTTTTGTTGCTTTGTGTTGTAATTATTTCATCAGCACAACCCCTAAAACCAGCAACATGAAAGTCTCTGCTTTCGCTAATTATTTGGACGATTTGGCTTTACATAACAGCAATCTCTCAGTTAATCCCGCAAAATCCAACCTAGAAATTTCAATGGTGGAATATTCCAATAAATGGAATTTTGTCCCAATATGAAATTATTGTTCATCAATATTTATTCCCAATAATTTAATAAATAGTTGAATTACAATTATTTACAATTTCAATCATTTCTGGCACCATAATAGATTATAACAATAACATCAATAATTATCCCTTACAAATTACGTTTATGAAAAATTTATACAACTTATTAATCATCACATTGTTTTTTTTAACGGCAGTATCCTGTAAAAAAGCAATCGAAATCGTGGCAACAGCCCCTTCTGCACCAACTAGTCCGGCAGTTAGCAAAATTGCTCCAGACGGTTTTACCTATTTAACTACTAAAAACGTTACCGTTAGCATTTCAACCTTGACCAATTCTAACAAGGCCATCACTGGCGTACCTGTTAGCGTATATAGTCAGGTTAATGGCGCGATCGGTCAGTTATTATTTAAAGGATTTACGAATGCGCAAGGTGTTTTAAGTAGTGAATTTGCAATGCCAACGTATATCGATACAGTAATTATTGATCCCAATTTTGTGGGTTTAGTACACAACGCAAAAGCCTATATCAGTGGCAATAGTTTGAACGCAACTTTAGGTGGTTCTCAAGGTTATACAGGTAATGTTGTAGGAACTTTGAGTGAAAATATAGTACCTCCAGTAGCAATGGGTGCGGTGATCAAGACTGGTTTTGGTATGAACAAATCAATGGACATTAATGGTGTAAAGACGGATACAAAGTTCTCCTATCTTGGCGAATATACTGCTGATGGAAGACCGAATTACTTAACAATGCCAGGTGATGAGATCAGTGCAGATCTTTTACAAAATATCAATGCATCGTTGCCAGAAACAAAACAGGTTCCAAAATTGCATCCTGAATACTTAGCAGCCGGTACCACTTCAAATATTGTGATCACAGAAGATGCTGAGGTATGGTTGACATTCACTCACGAAGGTGCGGGATACAAAAATAGTCTTGGATTTTATACTTACGATTCAAAGAATCCACCTCAATCAGTTGCTGATATTAAAGAAATCAAATTTATATTTCCTAATGCAAGCTTAAAAGGAAGTGGAGGATCAATGATCTCTGGAGATAAAGTAAGCATTGGTAAATTTCCTGCAGGTGTAACCATTGGATTGGTATTATTCCAAAATGCTTGGAATGGTAAAGAAACTAATACACTAGCAACTGCACTGTTCAGTAACGACAATTTGAATCCAGAAAAAACAGAGGAACTAAGAAGGCATAATGTTTTGTTACGTTATAAAGACACTTTCATCATTGGTTTTGAAGACATGCGCAGAGATGCAGGTTCTGATAACGATTTCAACGATCTAATGATCTATGCAACATCTAATCCTATTTCTGCGATCTCAATTGATGGAGTACAAGAAACCGAAAAACCAATTGATACAGATGGTGATGGTGTATTGGATATACTAGATGAATATCCAACCGATCCAGAACGTGCATACAATAATTACTATCCTTCTAAAGATGTTTGGGGTACACTTGCTTTCGAAGATCTATTTCCAAATTCTGGAGACTATGATTTGAATGATTTAGTAGTGTCTTACAGATACACAATGGTTAGTAATGCAAAAAATCAAATTGTTGAAATGACAGCTGATTATAAGCCAATAGCAGCAGGTGCAACTTATAAAAATGGATTTGGTGTGCAGTTTCCTTTTAGTACAGATTTAATTCAATATGTGAAAGGCGGAAATATAACTGCAGGATATACCAAGTTCAATGCTAATGGAACTGAAGCTGGACAAAAGAAAGCCGTGATCATTCCTTTTGATGATGTAACAACCATGATCAAGAATTCTAATGGTGCAAACTTTATTAATACTTCTTTGGATCTTCCAAAAACCACAGGAGAAACAGCTAGTTTGTTTATCAGTTTTGTATCACCTATTTCTTCAAGTACTTTGGGAAGCTCACCATTTAATCCTTTCTTGATCAGTAATGGTAGAAGAGGAATGGAAGTGCACCTTCCAGGTACCATGCCAACAGAGTTAGCTGATTTAACAAAATTGGGAATCAATGATGATGCAACAAATCCGGCAGCTAATATCTATTATGTAACAAAGAAAAATTATCCTTGGGCATTGAATTTTTCTGGAGATTTCAAGTATCCGATTGAACAAGCGGCCATCAATACAGCGTACTTACATTTCTTTGATTGGGCAGCATCTGGTGGTTCATCATATAGAGACTGGTACTCTAACACTGGAGGAGGTTATTGTAACAATTCCAACATTTATTCTAAATAGTATTAACAAGCAATAAGTATAGTGGTTTATTGAAGAGACTGGTTTTAGCCAGTCTCTTTTTTTTGCCGACTAAATATTTCAAACTTTCATTCTATTTAAAATGTGCCATCATCTTTTTTGGATAATCTGCTAAAGCTAATTCAGGTTCTGCAATTTCTGGATGCCATAGTTTTTCCCATTCGAAACTATAATATCCTTTATAACCGCCATGATATAATGCATC
>JAPLEO010000039.1 GCA_026391125.1 Bacteroidota bacterium | reverse complement strand
GTAAAAATCCCCAAGATCCATCCCCACTGTACCGTGTTTATATTCAAATCCTTCATGATTGAAACACTTGCCGAAGAAAGTGCGATTCGATCTAGAAAGGTGATCATTGAGAGCAATGATAATACTAAGAGAACCTGGTATCTTTTGGCCATGGTACACAATTTAATAAAAAAACCTTCCCCTAATTAAAGAAGGAAGGTTTTTCAACCAATACCAGAGCTGCTGCTCTTCAACCTCAAACTCTATTGTGAGATCTGCATGGCATCTTGTGTACCTGAACTCTTAAAGTTTTGACGCTTTAATAACGATACATCCAACTTGCCAAATCGATACGCAAAATTTAATGACACCAATTGTGGATTATTTAAACGAAAGTATTCTTGATAAAAGAATGGACTAGTTGAAACCTGCATACTTGACCTAGTTCTAAAAATATCACTGACACTCAAAGAAACAGAAGCTGCATCATTTTTCATAAAGGTTTTTTTGATCGCAATATCAACTCCCCAATTTGGCTTCACATAACCCTGAGAAGAGCTCTGCGCTTGCATTCCTGGAGGTCCCATCATGCCACCACCCTGACTAATAGGAAGATTGGTTTTACTTTGATATACACCAGAAATCTGCATACTCAATTTTGGATTCAGCTTGAGGGTGTTATTCAGTTTCCCAAACCAGCTCAACATCGCATCCTGTTGTGTTGCACCTGGTACATTTGAAACATTGATCTGAGATTTATAAATATTCACGTTGGCGGTTAAATCCCACCACTTAGTTACTTTATTCACAGAAGTGATTTCTGCACCATAATTATAACTAGACGCTGCATTGATATAAGAGTTGATCAAATACAATTTACCAGTAGGGCCATAAGACGAATCTAAATATCTCGTGATCAAATTATTGGTATGCTTATAATATAAAGAGATCAACAAACTGTTCCCCGGCTTAAAGTTTTTGCTATACGAGAATTCAAATGAGTTGGTAAACTCAGGCACCAAGTTTGGGTTACCTCTTGTGATGTTTGATAGATCTGTTGAATCAGTAAATGGAATGATCTGGAAGAAATTTGGTCGATTAATCCTTCTTGAAAAATTGACTTGTAATTCCTGACTCTTCTTTAATTTCTGACTTAAAAAGATTGAAGGGAACAAACTGATTGGATAACTATTACTGAATTTCTGACCAGTATTACTCATCAATCCGTTATAATTACTTGCTTCTGCTCGCAACCCTATTTGATATCCAAAGTCTTTGATTGAACTAGTAATGGTAGTATATGCAGCATACACATTATCCGTATTAGAATAGTTATTAGTTGATGCACTATTCTTCATCCAATCACCCGAAGGTGAAAGCAAATAGGTTTCATTATTATTGGTCAGTTTTCTCAACTGCATCCTCAAACCCGCTTCCAGCTTAGTTTTTTTGGTGATAGGATTTACATAATCAGTTTGCAAGGTGGTAAACTGATTGGTACCATCAGCCACTTGCTTTTGTACCCTATTGCCCATTAACATATCCTTATTTGAATAATAGTTGGTGGTGAACTGCGACAGGCTATTATTTTTTCCTGAAAAAATATTTCCATCAAAAGTTAACTGCTCCCCTTCTTTTGCAAAATTGTGTACTACTCCAAATTGTACACCAGTAGCATTAAAATTTCTTTCACCTGTGGTAGCTCTCTCATTATAATTTAGGGTGTTACCAAACTTGTCTAAACTATCACTCCTGATCATCGAATTAGGTTTGAATGATCCATGTACTTTAATTCCTGAAAGTGATATGGTAGTACGATTGGTGATATAGTAATCCAATCCAAGTTTTCCAAAGACGAAAGCGCCATTGGTATTATCGGTATTATTTTGATACACATGGGTTGTGTCTTTACCAAAAGTTGTTCTGGATGTAGTACCCTGCGCTTTGTTGTGCATGGCATTCACCATCACTGCAGAACTTAGATTAAACTTACCCTGACGTGCATTGAAGTTGCCGCCCATATTAAAACCACCCCTACTATTCACTCCCGCCATTAAATTACCATTGTATCCAGATTTTTTATTTTTCTTCAACACGATATTTAAGATTCCAGCATTACCACCACTCGCATCATATTTTGCACTAGGGTTGGTAATTACTTCCACTGATTGAATTGCATCAGCTGGAATTTGATCAAGTGATAAAGTTGTAGGCCGACCATCCACATACAATTGCGGTGAAGCGTTCCTTAATTTTACATTGCCATCGATATCTACTTGCACAGAAGGAACATTGCGCATCGCATCTAATGCCGTACCGCCTGCACTTACTAAGTCTTTGGTTACGTTATAAGTTTTCTTATCAATATCCATTTTCAACAAAGGTGCAGTTGATACAACGGTTACATTTTGTAACTGAACTGCATCCTCGCTAAGCTTGATATTACCCAAATCTTTATCAATAGCATTTATCATGCCACTCATGGCAGCCATTGGATTGGAATTATTTCCTGCTGGAGCAGAGGTTTTACCCATCGCTCCCATTACTTGAAAGCTGATCGTTTTCTCAATAGGCTTGTAACCAACTGCAGAGATCTTCAATTTTAAAGAACCCATAATTGGTAATTCTTCAAAACTAAATTCTCCTATGGCACTAGAGCTTACAGCTTTTAGCATCACTTCTTTGGTCTTTTTACTTACTGAATCATACTTTTTATGCATCAAAACAGCTGAAGCTTCTGGAATGGCTTTACCTGTGCTATCAACAATTTTTCCATAAATATGTCCAATATTCATGGCTCCAGGCGCTTTCATAGCTCCTGCCATGCCTCCGGGAAATTGTGCGAATGTTAACTGGGCAACCAAGAGCATTGCCAATAAATTATATATTTTTCTCATAGATGTGGGTGTCTAGGATTTTATAACATAAAACTATCGGCTTTGTTCAGCAGGGGTTTGCTAAATGCGACGAGTGGACAAATGGAGCGACGTATGGCAAATTTCAAGGAAGACTTGATCGGGAATTTAGGCAGGGCGAACCCATTTAGGAAAACGAAACAATGACATTGCTCATGTATCTATATGCACAAAATCATTGTTTTAAAAATCACCCAATGGTAATTTCACATCATATTTAAAATAATAATGTTTAAACAGCATTCATTCACCCATTCGAAATTCTGAAAAACAAAAAAATATGCCCGAAAACGACATTACCAAACCAATTGACCTTACTTCCCACTCAGAAGGTACTGGTGCACTCAGATCAAGACGTCCGGTTTATATGGATTTTATGCCTCCTTGTAATAGCGCCTGCCCCGCTGGCGAAAATATTCAAGGTTGGATGGCCCATGCTCAGGCTGGAAACTATTTTGAAGCATTTCAAACTATGTTGGAAGACAATCCATTCCCAGGAATCATGGGAAGGATTTGTGTAAAACCTTGCGAAACAGGTTGTAATAGAAACCATATCGACGATACCGTAAACATCCACGCAGTGGAAAGGTTTATTGGTGATGAAGCAGTTAAAAACAAATGGCAATTACGTACCAAGGCTCAGCCTTCTGGCAAAAGAGTTTTAGTAGTAGGTGCTGGCCCGAGTGGCTTATCAGCTGCTTATCATCTTGCAAAAGCTGGTCACGAAGTTGAAATTTACGAAGCTAGTGGCCATATTGGAGGTTTGATGTGGTCTGGAATTCCTGATTACCGTTTACCAAAAGAGATCTTAGACACAGAGATCAATCGAATTGCACAACTAGGTGTAAAAATTCGTTTGAACTCTAAAGTTGAAGACCTAATTGGCGTTAAAGAAGATGGTAAATTTGATGCAGTTTATCTGGGCATTGGCGCTCAGAAAATTCAAGAGGAAGTTTTTGAACGCGATAATTCAGTGTATATCAAAACAGCTTTTGAATTCTTTAATGAAATCAAATCTAATAACAGTGCTTATATCCAAAAGAAAGTGGTGGTATATGGTGGCGGTAAATTAGCCATGTATCTTTCTCGTATCATTAAACGCTTTGGATCTGAAGCAGCCGTTTATTTCCCAGGCGATAAAAAAATGATGCCTGCATACGACTACGAAACTGAAGATGCACTAGCAGAAGGTGTTGATGTACAACTCTTCAAAAAGATTAATAAAATCGAGAATAAAAAAATCACCCTTGAGACTGTAAAAGTTGAAAAAGGAAAAGCTATCGGAACAGGCGAATTTGAAGTAATTGATGCAGATGTATTAATTATTGCAAACCGTCAGGCAGCTGATACAGATTTCATTAGTAAGATCGATGGAATTAAATTAAATGAAGATGGTACGATTGTAATAGATGGACAAAGAATGACTGGTCATTCTGGAATTTTCGCCGGTGGTGATACACTACCTGGTGAAAATAGAAGTGCCACCATCGCAATCGGACATGGTAAGAAAGCAGCAAGAACCATCAATAGTTTCTTAGAAAATCAGCCTTATGCAAAAGGCGAAAAACACCCAACTGCAGGTTATAGAAAACTGCACATGTGGTATAAAACAGAAGCTCCCCAAAAAGAACAAGACAAATTAGCTCCTGCTGAAGCTGTAAAATCATTCGATGAAATCAATTCTGGTTTCGCTGAACCTGAAGCAAGATTTGAAGCACAACGTTGTTTGAGTTGTGGTAACTGTTTTGAATGTGACGGATGTTTTGGTGCTTGTCCAGAAGATGCAATTATTAAACTCGGAAAAGGCAATCGTTATAAATTCAATTTAGACGCATGTACAGGTTGTGCAGTTTGTTATGAACAATGCCCTTGCCATGCAATTGAAATGATTTCAGAACCCATAAATGAAACTACTAATGCCTAATAAAAATATCATATCAACAATCGATGGAAATGAAGCAGCTGCTTATGTTGCTTATCGTGTCAATGAAGTCTGTGCCATCTACCCAATCACGCCCTCTTCTACGATGGCAGAGTTGGCAGATGAGTGGGCTTCGAAAGGCACAAAAAATATTTGGGGCGGAGTTCCGGATATTATGGAAATGCAAAGTGAAGCAGGTGCAGTTGGTACCGTTCACGGAGCATTACAAACAGGATCTCTTACCACAACATTTACTGCCTCTCAAGGTTTAATGTTGATGTTGCCAAACATGTACAAAATTGCTGGAGAACTTACTGCAACAGTGTTTCACGTTGCTGCACGTTCATTAGCTGCTCAAGGTTTATCCATCTTCGGAGACCACCAAGACGTTATGGCAGCAAGAACTACTGGCTTTGCGCTGTTAAGTTCTGCTAGCGTTCAGGAAGCACACGATTTTGCATTGATCGCACAAAATGCAACACTAAAAGCAAGGATTCCATTTGTTCACTTCTTTGATGGTTTCCGTACTTCTCATGAAGTAAATAAATTAGAATTATTAACTGATGAGCAAATCAAATCAATGATCCCTGATGAATTAGTGATTGCTCACAGAAATAGAGGATTAAATCCTGAGCGTCCTTTTATTAGAGGTACCGCTCAAAACCCAGACGTTTATTTCCAAGGAAGAGAAACAGTTAATACATTCTATAATAATCTTCCACAAATAGTAGAAGATTCTATGCGTGAGTTTGAAAAATTGACTGGTAGAAGATATGAACTGTTCCAATATTCAGGTGCTCCAGATGCAGATCGCGTGATCATCGTTATGGGTTCTGGTGGTGAAACAGTTGCTGAAACAATGGAAGCATTGAATGCAACTGGAGAAAAAACTGGTGTTATTCAAGTACGTTTATATAGAACATTCTCTCTTGAACATTTAGTAAAAGCACTTCCAGCAACTGTTAAATCTATTGCGATTCTTGATAGAACCAAAGAATCTGGTTCTGCTGGAGAACCAATGTATCAAGATGTTTTGTCAACTTTAGTAGAAGCTTTACAGCAAGGCAAAATCAAACATCTTCCTAATTTAGTTGGCGGCCGTTATGGTCTTTCTTCTAAAGAGTTCACTCCTGCAATGGTTAAAGCAATTTACGATGAATTGAAAAAAACAAACCCTAAAAATGGCTTCACCGTTGGGATCAATGATGACGTTACCCATACGAGTTTGACTTACGATCCATCTTATAAATTGGATGAATCAGAATGGAGACAAGGATTATTCTTCGGTTTAGGCGCTGATGGTACCGTAGGTGCCAATAAGAACACTATTAAAATCATTGGTGAAAATACTGATTTGTATGGCCAAGGTTATTTTGTATATGATTCTAAAAAATCTGGTGCAAGAACCGTGTCACACTTACGTTTCGGACCAAAACCAATTCGTGCACCTTATTTGATTTCAAAGGCAGACTTTATCGCTTGTCACCAATTCAACTTCACTGAAAAAGTGGAGATGTTAAGCTATGCTAGTGAAGGTGCTACTTTCTTATTGAATAGTCCTTATAGCAAAGAAGAAGTTTGGAGCAAATTAACTGGTCAGGTTCAGAAAAGTATTATCGACAAGAAAATCAAATTCTTTGTGATCGATGCAACAACCGTTGCTAGAGACACAGGAATGAAAGGTCGGATCAATACCATCATGCAGACTTGTTATTTCGCTTTATCTGGTGTTTTACCAAGAGAAGCTGCTATCAAGCAAATCAAAAAAGCGATCGAAAAAACCTACTTCAAAAAAGGTCAAAAAGTGATCGATCAAAACTTCATTGCTGTTGATGCTACATTGGCAAACATGTATGAAGTAAATTATCCAAGCTCTGTTTCTGCAGCTGACAATAACCTTCAAACTGTTTCTGATAAAGCGCCTGATTTTGTGAAGAATGTAACAGCAGTAATGATGGCCGATCACGGTGATACATTACCTGTAAGCATGATGCCAATTGATGGTACATACCCTAGTGGTACTACACAATGGGAAAAAAGAAATGTAAGCGATCAAGTTGCTATCTGGGAACCTGATATGTGTATTCAGTGCGGTAACTGTGCGTATGTTTGTCCGCATAGCGTAATCCGTTCTAAATTCTATCACAAAGACAACTTAAAAGGTGTTGGCGATGGATTTAAACACGCTCCAATCAACGCGAGAGGATTTCCTGAAACACAATACACTTTACAAGTTTATTTAGAAGATTGTACAGGATGTAATTTGTGTACCGAAGTTTGTCCGGTTTCAGATCCTAACAACAAAGAACGCAAAGCTATCAACCTTGGTGATAAAGAACCAATCGTTGAAATGGAAAAAGCGAATATTGATACTTTTGAAAATATCACATGGAACGATCGTTCTAAAATTGATTTTTCAACTGTACATGGTGCACAATTCTTAGAACCACTATTCGAGTTCTCTGGTGCATGTGCTGGTTGTGGTGAAACTCCGTATTTGAAATTATTGTCTCAGTTATTCGGACAAAGATTACTTGTAGCAAATGCAACAGGTTGCTCTTCTATCTATGGCGGTAACTTACCTACTACTCCTTGGACAGTCAACAAAGAGGGACGCGGACCAGCTTGGTCAAATTCTCTATTCGAAGACAATGCTGAGTTTGGTTTAGGTATGCGTATTACAGCTGACAATCAATTAAAATATGCAAAACAATTGTTGGAAGAATTAAAACCTGAACTAGGTGAAGATTTTGTAAACGAGATTGTTAATGCAAAACAAACACACGAATCAGAATTAGCCGTTCAACAATTACGTGTTCAACTGTTAAAAGAAAAACTTTCTAAATTAAGAGAACCAGCTGCACAACACTTACTATCTGTTTGCGATCAATTAGTTCGCAGAAGCGTTTGGTTAGTGGGTGGTGATGGTTGGGCATATGATATTGGTTATGGTGGTCTTGACCATGCTCTTGCGAGTGGTAGAAATGTAAAGATCTTGGTAATGGATACTGAGGTATATTCTAATACTGGCGGACAGTCTTCTAAATCTACTCCAACTGCAGCTACTGCAAAATTTGCAGCTGCTGGTAAAACAGGAGGAAAGAAAGACCTCGCAATGCAAGCCATCTCTTATGGTAATGTGTATGTGGCAAGAATTGCATTTGGTGCAAACCCACAACAAACATTATTAGCACTGCGTGAAGCAGAGGCTTATGATGGACCAGCATTGATCCTTGCTTATAGCCATTGTATCGCTCATGGATATGATTTGAAGAATGGTTTAACGCAACAAAATATGGCAGTTGCAAGTGGACACTGGCCTTTATTAAGATACAACCCTATTTTAAGGCAAAAAAATCAGAA
Source organism: Bacteroidota bacterium (assembly GCA_026391125.1). Taxonomy (GTDB): domain Bacteria; phylum Bacteroidota; class Bacteroidia; order Chitinophagales; family Chitinophagaceae; genus Sediminibacterium. The sequence continues at coordinate 9,311 of JAPLEO010000039.1, read as the reverse complement.
CCCATTTGTATTAGATTCTCCAAGACCTACTATCAAGTTAAGAGAGTATGCTTATAATGAGTTACGATACAAAGTACTCACCCAAACAAATCCAGAAGAAGCAGAAAGATTAATGGTGCACGCACAGAATCTTGTAAACTTAAAATGGAAACACTACGAGGAATTAGCTACTAAAAAAGCTAGTGACTTCGTTCCATTGGGATAGAAATATGCTATATGAAAATAAATGCCACCCAACTTAAAGAGGGTGGCATTTTCTTTTATGGGGTATTAAAAACAATTGATAAATTGTACTACAAAATCTACACAAATGGGATGCTATCAAATTAGTACATGGATTTTAATTTCCCTGCTTTCATTAGTAACTCAAGTTAAAGTTGAAGCACAATCAAAACATCCCAATATCCTGATCATTTTTTCTGATGATCATACCCAACAAGCCATTAGTGCATATGGGAGTAAACTAATGCAAACTCCTGCTATTGATAGAATTGCAAATGAAGGGGCTTTATTCAATAATACATTTGTCACAAACAGTATCTGCGCCCCGGCAAGAGCCGTTTTACTAACCGGCAAATACAGTCATTTAAATGGTTTAATAGACAATTCTCCCAATAGACGGTTTGATGGAAGTCAACAGCAGGTTCAAAAGATCTTACAAAAAGCCAATTACCAAACTGCATGGATTGGCAAATGGCATTTGCAATCTCTGCCAGTGGGATTCGACTATTGGAAAATTCTTCCAGATCAAGGGCAATATTTTCAGCCCGATTTTATTGGCATGAAGAATGATACAACACGTTATAAGGGATATACCACTAATATCATTAGCGAATTTTCAATTGATTGGCTTAATCACCGAGATAGTTCTAAACCTTTTTTTCTGGTGATTGGAGAAAAAGCTACCCATCGAAATTGGATGCCCGACACTACAGATCTTGGTGCATTTGACAAAATCGATTTTCCATACCCAAGTAATTTTTTTGACAAATATGAAAATCGAAAAGCAGCGGGCAATCAAGACATGACCATTAGTAAAACAATGCTACTTGGTAATGATTTAAAGATTGGTGTAGACTATTCTCAAAGAGGTATGTTCGGTCGCATGAACCCAGAAGAGAAGAAAGCTTATGAAACTTATTACAAACGCATTCAAAAAGAATATGAAGCAATTAAGTCTGATAGTTTAGCCGTCGTAAAATGGAAATATCAACGATATCTAAAAGACTATTTATCAACTGCCAAATCATTAGATAGAAATATTGGTAGAATTTTAGCTTATTTAGACGCGAATCATCTTGCTGAGAATACCATTGTGATATATGCCTCCGACCAAGGGTTCTATATGGGCGAACATGGTTGGTTTGATAAACGATTTATATATGAAGAAAGCTTGAGAACGCCGTTTGTAATGCGCTATCCCGGCATTATTAAGCCTGGTACAAAACTGGATCAAATGATCGTAAATATCGATTTTGCTCCTAGTATTCTTGCCATGGCTGGATTAAAGGCTCCGGTAGAAATGCAAGGCAATAATTTTTTACCCTTAGTTACCAAAACTCCTTTGGAAAAAGCCTGGCGCAAGTCGATGTATTATCACTACTATGAATTTCCAGAACCTCACCATGTTGCACCACATTTTGGAATCAGAACTGAAAGATATAAGTTAATCAGATTTTATGGCGATGCAGATGCTTGGGAATTGTTTGATCTAAAAAAAGACCCTACTGAAATGAATAATATCATCGATCAAAAATCTGCGAAACAAACAATCCTACAACTTAAAAAAGAGTTGGTTAGTTTGGCGAAAGAATTTAAAGATGATGAAGCATTAGCAATTCTCTCCAAAGAAAATAAATAGTAAAATTTAGATTTATAACATTTGCAACTTTTCCAATAATACCATTTGATTGCCCGCTCTAACAAAATTCTGATCCGGATAGCGGGCTCCATAATACCTATCATTGTTCAGAAAATCTGTTAAAAATCGAAGTGCCTGCATATAGATCATAAATACACCTGCATATGGCAAAGCATCTTTTTCATCGCCTGTAAGCTCATCTCCCATTTCACTGCAATACCCATCAATAATGGCTTTATAAAAGGAATGTCTAATCTCGATTTTGCTGAAATCTTTTTCTTCTTCACTTACAGGACATAAATAGGTTCGCATCATATCTCCTAAATCACTGATAAAATATCCTGGCATTAAAGTATCTAAATCAATCACACAAATCCCTTTATCAGAAGAATCAAATAACACATTACTGATCTTAGTATCGTGATGGGTTACACGTAATTTAAATGCCGGATTCGAGAGAATTGATTGATAAGTATCAACTATATTTTTATTCCTTTTTATTTCACCGATAATAGTTTTCGCTTGGTCGATCCTTGCCTGATTACCGTTTATTAATGCATCTTCAAACTGATGATACCTAAGTGTTAGATTATGAAAATCAGGTAATGTAATTTGAAGTTTTTGAATCTCAAATTCGCTCAACAGTTTAGTAAATGTGCCAAATTGTTTTGCAGCTTCAAATGCTTCTTGGGCACTTGTTAAAACAGTTTTTGCGTGCGACCCAGCCACAAATGGGAACATGCGATAGTATTTGTTATCATCGAAAACCATCGCATCACCACTCAAAGTTTTCACTGGGTGCACAAAAAAATAGTCTGGGGCATTTAGTTTTAAATACTCGCCAACAGCATTTATATTACTGGCAATTGCATTGGGGATCGGGAATACCTGTTGATTGATCGTCTGTAAAATATAAGCCGCAGTAGCAGTTTGTAATTTCCAGGTATGATTGATCAATCCAGTCCCAAAACTCTGAGCCTCCACAAATTCAGGATCAAATCCATAGGCCAATAATACTTCCGAAGGAATCGATGCCATTCTAGAGAATATTAATAAGTATCATTTAAAGCAAATACAGGTTTACGATACATCCATTGACCGCCGGTAAAATCAGGAAATTCGACTGTCTGAGAACCCAAGTCGATCGACTTCTCACTCAATGGTGAAATCGCACTCCAAGTTGCTGCATCATACACATCTAATGGTGTTGCTGTTTTATTTTTGATACTTTCTACCAAAGCATGAATAACAAAGAAGTCCATTCCACCATGACCAGCTCCAGCGGTTTCTTTACTCCATCTTTGCCACAAAGGATGATCGTATTTGTCTAGCCATTGTTTGGCCTCATCCCATTGGTGCGATTTTGCTGATTTTTCTTGTATATAAATGCTCTTGTTTACATCCATCCAAAGTCCTTCTGTTCCTTGCACTCTAAACCCTAATGAATATGGTCTAGGTAAATTTGTGTCGTGTTGTAATAAGATGGTTTCACCATTCACACAATTAATAGAAGTTGTAACTACATCGCCTAACTTAAAATTAACTTTCGCATTGGGATGGGTCTCCCCTCCTTGTTTTACGATATGGTTGTGCAAGCCTCGGGCTTTAGATGAGAATGAACAAAGCGATATAAATCTATTTCCACGATTGATGTTGATATAGTTTGCAATTGGTCCAACCCCATGAGTAGGATACAAATCACCGTTGCGATGCACAGAATGCTCCGTTCGCCAATGTGCTTCTGAATACCCTTTCTCACCAAACTCAACCCCATGGCCATACACATCCGTTCCGTTGTTGAATTTCACTTCCCGCAAATCGTGCTGATAACCTCCTTGCAAATGAATGATCTCACCAAATAATCCCTGACGAACCATATTTAAAATTGCCATTACATCGCGGCGATAACAAACATTTTCTAACATCATGACATGGGCCTTGTATTTTTCTGCAGCCCTTACCACTTCCCAATGATCTTCTAAGCTAATCCCAATCATCACTTCAGATCCAACATACTTGATGCCAGATTCTAGACTACCAATGATCATTTCTTTATGCCATTCCCAAGGTGTTGCAATCACAACCCCGTCTAACTTATATTTATCTAACATTCTTTTCCAAGCATAACTATCTCCCGTAAAAATTTCAGGTGATTTTTTCTTACTTGAAGTAATGATTCCCTTTGCTTCATTAAGGGTTCTTGAATCTGTATCGCAGATGGCAACTAATTCAACATCGTCTCTACGTAATAAAAGATCAAGATGGCCGAGCCCCCTTTGACCCACACCGATGATTCCCATTTTCACTTTGGAATCAGCATTAGATGCATACGATTTATTAGTTGCTGCAATTGCTAAAGAGGCAGCTGTCAAACTAGTATTAAGAAGAAATTCCTTTCGATTCATATGCTTTTTTTAAGGGGCTGATATAATGGTTTGCTTATCGTCTTTAAATTTAAGTATAAATATCAGGCAAAAAAAAACAAAGGCCGTATAAATCGGCCTTTGTTTTTTGTATTTGCTTCTAATTTTATAATTCTTCTAAAGAAATCAAACTTTGTTTTTTGTATCGCCTTAGCAATAACATGCAGGCGGATAGAAATGAAATAGAAGAGAATATTAAAAATCCTATTACTAGAGTCCATTCTTTAATAAAAATGATATTAATAAGACTAATTGCAGTAAAAAGAAATAGCATTACTGTAAGCACTTTTTGATTCATAAGGATTATTTAGGGAACACAAACAATTGTTCAACAAATAAATCAAATAAATCAATACATACAAAGGTTAAAAACACTGAATTTTTAGAATAAAAACGGTTGAAAACACTGAATTATTAAAAAGAAAACGGTTGAAAACACTGAATTATTAGAAAAAAAATCTCCTTTTATTTTAAATTGATCAACCCCTTTTGAACAGCCATATCATAGCGATTCGAGATTTCGAAATAGCCTTCGTTTCTCCATAATTGCCTCGCCATTAAGGTTTGAAGCCTTTGACTGATTTGTTTTTTCTCTTTATCACTAAAGAAATTTACAATCACACCATCATGCGATAACGCAAAGCTTCTTAAGGCATCAAATTCTTTTTCACCAGGGATGAATTCAGTAAGCACATCTTCTGGCTTGGCTATTTTATCAAATTTCGTACGGTTTTGTAGATAATACCTGTAAACAAAACCACTCAATGAGTTTCGATAATATAATCTCAGAACATTCTCACTGATGTTTGAAGTATCTAATGGAATAAATATATCCGGACTTATGCCACCCCCATCATACACCAATTTCCCACCTGGTGTTTTAAAAGCTTTACCCTTTGGTTTTGCGGTATCTGCTTTTATCATCGATCCATCATGATATCTGCTTAATAACTCCTCATTATATTCCTGACGATCTTTACCATAAGGCTTTTGAATATTCCTTCCTAGTGGGGTATAATATCTTGCAATTGTAAGTCTTACCGCGCTCCCATCACTTAACTGAAACTGTTGCTGTACCAATCCTTTTCCAAAAGTTCTTCTACCAATGATGGTAGCCCTATCCCAATCCTGTAACGCACCAGCAAGTACTTCACTAGCAGATGCAGAACTTTCATCCACTAACACAACCAACTTACCTGTTTCAAAAATACCATCTCTTCTACTTCTGTTCTCTATTCTCGGTTGATGATCCCCTTCTGTATAAACGATTAATTTCTCCCCATCCAAAAATTCATCCGCAATGGCGATCGCTTCTTTCAATAAACCGCCCCCATTACCGCGCAAATCTAGGATCAGTTTCTTCATTCCTTTTTTCTTCAGATCACCCATATGTTCCATAAATGCTTCATAAGATCGATCAGCGAATCGATCGATTCTCATAAAACCTGTTTCGTTATCTAACATATAAGAAACATCAATGATCGGGACCGGAAAAGCAGCACGTTCAACTACCTTATTCAATATTTTTCCAACACGATAAATCTTAATTTTTACGGTGGTTCCAGCTTCTCCTTTCAACAAAGACCTCAGTTTATCTACTTTTAAATATTTGCCCGTAATTAAAATAGAATCATTAATGGCAATAAATTTGTCGCCTACTTCAATTCCAGCTTTTTCTGAAGGACCAGCTTTCACAATACCCATGACATTCACTGTATCATCAAAAACTTGAAATTCAACTCCAATACCTTTCATATTATCCTGTAAATGCTCCTCTGCCGCGTCTAATTGCGCAGATGGGATCAGAACAGAATGAGGGTCGAGATGTGATAGTAATTGATTTACAGCGAGTTGATTAATACTATCTGAAGCAAATTTGTCGACATACCTGCTCTTTACTAAATCCACCACTTCTTGTAAGGAAGTTCTTTTTGAAAACCCGAAAAACCTACCTCCCGTAGTTTCCTCTCTCAACTGGTATCCTATTAACATTCCTAAAACAACTGTTAGAGCAAACAATATTGGTAGCCAGACTTGCAATTTTTTACTTCCCATAAACTATACTTCTTTGTATCTTGAAATAGAATGCGAATATCTGTATTAATGATGGAATCTGAGATAAAGGTTTGTTGTTTCGGATGAATGGTATAAGTTGCGCTTAGTTTAGTTTGATAGATTAACGTAAGGATTTTAGAATAGAAAAATTATCAATATGTCAGTTAAATTGATTGCGGATAGTGGTGCTACCAAATGCGAATGGTGTTTAATAGATGGTAGCAGCAAAAAGAAAATCATGACTTCAGGGATCAGTCCCTATTTTCTCAATGCGGAACAAATAGAACAATTGCTCCTGAAAAATCTGCTACCCAAATTAAAAAACGCTGTAATCGAAGAAGTTCATTTTTATGGAACTGGTCTGAGCAATAAAAACAATGTACTGATCCTAAAAAAAGTACTCAAGAAACTTTTCAAAAAAGCGAAGATCTCAGTTGAAACAGATTTAACAGCAGCAGCTAGAGCTCTTTGTGGTAAAAAGAAAGGGATTGCCTGCATTTTAGGAACTGGTTCTAATTCCTGTTTTTATGATGGCAAAAAAATTACCAAAAACAGTCCAGGCATAGGATATGTACTAGGCGATGAAGGAAGTGGTGCTTATTTGGGTAAAAAAGTCATTCAATATTACTTATACCAAACCTTCGACGAAGAGCTAATGACCAGTTTTCAAAAAAGGTTTTTGGTGAATCCTATAGACATCCTTGAAAATGTCTATAAAAAACCTTTGGCTAATCGATACTTAGCTTCTTTTGCCATCTTTCTGGCAGAAAACAGAGGTCACTATATGATCGAAAATATTATTGAAGATGGATTAAACGATTTCTTCTTTACACATATCTATAAGTATAAGGAAAGCTGGACACACCCTATTAATTTCATTGGAAGTATTGCATTTGGTTTCAAAGATGTTTTACAGGAACTTTGCAACTCATACGAATTGGATTTGGGTAAAGTACAAAAAGCACCCATGAAAGGTTTAATAGATTTTCACAGCTAAAAGCTTGCTATGGCAGAGTTTATAAAAGTAACTGAACAAACTTCCACTTATAACGACCTTGAAAAAATGTCGATTCACGAGTTGCTAGTTAACATTAATAAAGAAGACAAAACTGTTCCTGATGCTGTTGAGAAAGCAATTCCTCAAATTGAAAAACTAAGTTCTGCAATCAGTGATAAAATGTTAGCCGGTGGTAGACTTTTTTATATTGGCGCGGGCACTAGTGGTAGATTAGGCATTGTGGATGCAAGTGAATGCCCTCCTACATTTGGCGTTCCTTATGGATTAGTAATTGGACTCATTGCAGGTGGAGACAAAGCAATCACCCAAGCCGTAGAATTTGCAGAGGATAGCGCAGAAGGTGGATGGTCTGATCTTGAAAAACATTTTATTAGCGATAAAGATGTTGTGGTTGGTCTTGCTGCAAGTGGTACTACACCCTATGTTATTGGTGCATTAAAACAATGTAGAAAGCGAGGCATTATCACGGGCAGTATTTCTTGCAATCCAAATTCACCTGTATCAGATGCCGCTGATTTTCCTGTGGAAGTAGTTGTAGGACCAGAATTCGTCACTGGCAGTACCAGAATGAAAAGTGGCACCGCACAAAAGTTGGTATTAAATATGATCTCTACATCTATTATGATACAGCTGGGACGTGTGGAAGACAATAAAATGGTGAACATGCAATTGAGTAATGTGAAGCTGGTTGATCGAGGCGTTAAAATGTTGATGGAAGCTTTGCAACTTGCCGACTATGAAACGGCAAAGGATCTTTTATTAAAACACGGCAGTGTAAAGAAAGCTGTTGAATCTATTATCTCCTAATAGCAATGCACGATATAGAACCCTTCTTTAATTGGAGACATATCTATGTAGCAGAAGAAGATGTACAATCTCCTTTCTATGGCAGAACATACAGCGAATTTGAATATTCTCAAACAGTCTACAATTATTATATCCACCCTCAATGGGATGATTTTGGGAGCCGTACTCTATACCTAAAAATCATTTATGTTGATTACGAATTGAATTTTGCGATCATTGAATTAATCGGCGAATGGAATGATGCGATTGAAAATGATGTCATGGAATTGAAACGAGAGATCTTTGACCTGTTGTATCATTCCAAAATTTATAAGTACATCCTCATTGCAGAAAACGTTTTGAATTTTCATAGTAGTGATAAAGAATACTACCAAGAATGGTATGAAGAATTGAGTGAAGTAAATGGATGGGCCGTAATTTTAAATATGCCAGAAGCCACTCAACAAGACTTTAAAAAGAAGAAACTACAATACTATATCGAACTAATGGAACTCATCGACTGGAGAGTTTATAAGCCATACCATCTGTTTAAAAAAATCGATGAAGAACTAGCCAAAAGGCTCGATTAATCGGTCATTCGTTAAAAGAGATTATATTTATCCCATAAATCAAGCAAATATGTCATTACCCGTAAACAATAAAAACAGCGGAAAACCCGGCAGCAAAGGACCTAAAGGGTCAGCTCAGGGATCTAAGTTTATTGCAAAGCCAGGCGCTAAAGCAGTAGGCACAACTAAGAAACCAATTAAGACAGGGGGCTCAAGAGGAAGTTAAGAGATAAAAGATAAAAGTGAAGAGAGGAGGGTGTGTTGGTAAGTGAAGATTTTTTTGCACCGACTGAATTCCTCTAAAACAAATGAAGCCGTCTCAAAACAAATTGAGGCGGTTTTTTATTTTAGATATTTAAAGTGGAAGTTTTTGGGGTTTGATTTTTAGGAAGTGTTGTAAAGCGTGTAGATTTTTTGAAAAAGGTCTTAAAACAGCGCTTCTAGGCAGCTTTCTTCCTTAAGTTATGTGCTAGTGCAAGTAATCCAGTTTCAATAGTTACTTTTTCTATTCCCCGTAGCATGAAGCGTTTAAAATGGTGGTTATGTTTGATGTTTGCAAACACAGGTTCCACATCAAAGCATCTTTGTTTTCGTTTTGC
>JAPLEO010000067.1 GCA_026391125.1 Bacteroidota bacterium | reverse complement strand
GGATAAAAAATGCTTCCTTTTTCATTGATAAAAGGCAGGTTATTTAAATACAAAACGAATATTCTTCCTTGCAGATCTTTTAACTGAGTCATTAACCAATAATAACCACATACATCATGAGCGTTTTGTCCCATCCAGATCCAAACAATTTCTTCTGGATTTTCTTCTAATGTCCGCAGCAATTGATGCACGGCAAGCTTATCATCTACAATATTGATCTGGTCTTGATAAGGCGAGAATTCTAGCAAGCCAGTCCACCAGTCTCTTCTAGCCTGATAACCATCAACATCATAAATATTCTCCAGCGGCCCCACAGCATAATCATCCTTTATCTCCACAATCTCACCCACCAACGCCTCATCCAATTCAATTGCTTTTTGTAAAGCCGTAACATTATTCGAATCAAAAACAACGTGTATCATACAAACTTTTTAAAATGTAATAACAAATCCTAGATCAACCCCCAGCTTGAAAGCTGGGGTTAACGTCCTCTATTTAATCTTCTCCTCAACTTCTCACTTCTTCCTCCTCTCTTCACTTTTATCTTTTATCTCTTCACTTTCTTATATATTATGAACAAGATCTAATTCAATCTTCAAATTATTTATGATGAATTCCTGCCTGTCCATTGTGTTTTTTCCCATATAATATTCCAACAGGTTTTGAATATGATCGCCCTGTTCTAGAATCACTGGTTGTAAACGAATCTGTGGCCCAATGAATCTGCCAAACTCTTCTGGTGATATTTCACCTAAGCCCTTGAACCTTGTGATCTCTGGTTTTGAACCCAATTTATTTACTGCAGCCTGACGCTCTTCATCATCAAAACAATAAATCGTTTCTTGTTTATTACGAACGCGGAATAAAGGAGTTTCCAAAATATACACATGCCCTCTCTTTACCAGGTCTGGGAAGAACTGTAAAAAGAAAGTCATCATCAACAAACGAATGTGCATCCCATCCACATCGGCATCGGTAGCAATTACTACGTTGTTATAACGAAGTCCGTCTAAACCTTCTTCAATATTCAATGCATGTTGCAACAAATTAAATTCTTCGTTTTCGTAGACCACTTTTTTAGTTAGTCCGAATGAATTCAAAGGCTTACCACGCAAACTAAATACGGCTTGGGTATCTACACTTCTCGACTTAGTAATACTTCCACTGGCACTATCTCCTTCGGTAATAAATATGGTAGTATTGTTTTGTTGCGCAATGAATTCTTCCTTGTTTTTAACAGGAGGTTCATCATTTAGATGTGCTCTACAATCGCGTAGTTTTTTATTATGCAGGTTGGCTTTCTTAGCTCGCTCGTTAGCTAACTTTTTGATGCCCGCCAATTCCTTTCTTTCTCTTTCGTTTTGTTCAATGCGTTTCCTAAGTGATTCTGCAATCGTAGGATTTCTATGCAAATAATTATCCAGCTCTTTAGAAAGAAATTCTTCGATGAATTTTTTCATGGAAGGTCCGCCCTCGTAAACAGTCTGAGATCCTAATTTGGTTTTCGTCTGACTTTCAAAAACTGGCTCTTGAACCCTCACAGAAACAGCCGCAACAATACTGGTTCGGATATCGGAAGCTTCATAATCCTTTTTATAGAAATCGCGGATCACTTTTACATAAGCCTCTCTAAATGCTTGTTGGTGTGTACCTCCTTGTGTAGTGAACTGACCATTTACAAAAGAAAAAATGTCTTCACCATAATCGTTGTTATGCGAAATGGCTAATTCAATATCCTCTCCTTGCAAATGAATGATGGGGTAACGCAATTCATCGGGATTGGTTTTGCGTAAAAGCAAATCAAGCAATCCATTCTTGCTCACATATTTCTTACCGTTGAAATGCATGGCAAGGCCAGCATTCAAGTAGCAATAATTCCAAAGCTGATTATCGAGGTACTCGTGAATATAATGGAAGTTGCGGAAGACAGTTTCATCGGGAATGAAGATCACTTCTGTTCCGTTAGGCTCAGTTGACTTTGTTTCCTTGTGTTCTTTGATCAATTCCCCTTTTTCGAACTCGGCTGTTTTTTCTTTCCCATCACGAAAAGCGGTTACTTTAAAATACTGACTTAACGCATTCACCGCTTTAATACCTACTCCATTTAAACCCACACTTTTTTGAAAGGCCTTGCTATCGTATTTGGCGCCGGTATTGATCTTACTTACAACGTCTACCAATTTACCCAACGGAATACCTCTACCGTAATCTCTTACGGTAACGGTTTTGTTTTCGATGGTTAGCTCTACTTGTTTACCATAACCCATGGTATGTTCATCGATACAGTTATCTATGACTTCCTTGATCATTACATAGATTCCATCATCTGGTGCAGACCCATCCCCTAATTTCCCAATATACATACCCGGACGAAGCCGAATATGTTCTTTCCAATCAAGCGAGCGTATCGACGCTTCGTTATATTCTGATAAATTCTTTTCTACTGCCATATTTTCCTTCCAAATTAATTAGCTGCTGAAGCAAGCTACAACCCGCAAATCTAATCACCTCCTATCTTCACAAAATTTTACTTTTCTACAAATTGATGCACATTGTGGATAAACTTTATTATTTGGCGTTTTAAGCTACCATTCTACCTTTTCGACCCTATTTTTACAATATTCAACCACAGAATCACGATATCATCAGCTCCCTTTCAACCATTTCTGCCAAGAGTTCAGAGAATTTTGAGCAGAATGAACGGTTTAAAAACTATCTGAAGCATCCCGAAATTTCAGATCTAGATCAAATTGTGCAAGTATTGAATACCGAAGTAAGCGCTCTAATTGATTGCCAGGACTGTGGAAATTGTTGCAAATCGCTCATGATCGTGGTGACAGACAAAGAAGCCAATCAGGTTTCGGATGCATTAGCGGTAAACAGAATTGATTTTGACCAGCAATATTTAGAAAAAGGCGCGCACGGCCTGATGCTGATGAATAGTATCCCCTGTAGCTTTTTAAAAGACAATAGCTGTACGATCTATGAACACAGGTTTGAAGGATGCAGAGAATTCCCTGCTTTGCACTTAGCGGGTTTTAATCAGCGGCTTTTTACGCACTTTATGCATTATGATCGTTGTCCCATTATTTTTAATGTGATAGAACGATTAAAAATAGTTTTGAATTTTGAAAATACTCTTTACAATGATTGAATTTGGAATCGACCAATTAATTGCCCAATCAGTGCCCTGGAAGAACCAGCGAATTGCCCTATTAACCAATCATGCGGCAAAAACTAATCAGGGAATTCCTAGCCGTCAGGCCTTAATTGAAAATGGGTTTCAGTTGCAACTCTTATTTTCTCCTGAACATGGATTAGACATGCAGGGTGCAGATGGGAAACTGATGCAGGATGGCATTGACGCATTGACTGGATTACCTATCATCAGTTTATATGGTAAAAAGTTAGCCCCAACAGAAAATGATTTATCTGCTATCGACATTATTCTTTTTGATATCCCTGATGTTGGTGCAAGGTTTTATACTTACTTATGGTCGCTCACTTATTTAATGGAAGCATGCGCCACTTATGGCAAGAAATTGATCATTCTAGATAGACCGAATCCTATTTCAGGAAATATGTCATTAGCTGAAGGTCCGGTTATGCAAGAAGCCGCCGCATCTTTTATTGGAAGATGGCCCATCCCCATACGACATAGTTGTACTCTTGGAGAACTTGCCAGCTATTTTAAAAACAAAAGAAATATTTCTGTTGATCTTGAAATTATTCCCTGCAAAAATTGGGATAGAAATTCATTTCAACCAGATTGGAGAATTGATTTTGTAGCCACATCGCCGGCTATTCAGCATTTTGAAAGTATGTTATTGTACCCCGGACTTTGTTTATTAGAAGCCACCAATATTAGTGAAGGAAGAGGTACAGATCAAGCATTCGCAGTTGTTGGTGCACCTTGGATGAATGGGAAAATCATTGCTAATCTTTTCAATCAATTGGGATTAGAAGACATTCAAGCGAAGCCCATTGTTTTTCAACCAACAGAAGGAAAATATCAAGGTCAACTTTGTGAAGGGATCGCGTTTAAAATATTGGATCGAAATTATTTTCAATCCGTTTCTAATGGATTATTGTTGATCAACCTGATCAAATCGATGTACCCCAAAAAATTTGAATGGGCAAATTATCCAACTGAAGTTAACCCAACTGGCGAGCAACATTTAGATAAACTATTGGGGATTGTAAACAGTGAAGCATTATTCAATTTGCCTTTGCAACAATTACTTCCAAGCATTATTAAACTAACCAATAGTTTGGGTTGGCAAAAAGAAATTGCGCCCTATTTAATTTATTGAGTGGTTTCGGAATTTATTAAACCTCTGATCACTACACTAGCAACAGTACAACCAAAAATGGCTGGCATATAACTGACGGTTCCAATGATCGATTTTTTGGGGAAAGCTTTTTCTGTTTCGATGATTCGTGACTGGTCAACTTTCTCTGGACTGAATACAACGGTTAGTCCTTTTTGAATCCCAATGGAATGCAATTTTTTACGAACATATCTCGCAAGGTTACATTCATAGGTTTTTGAAATATCGGTGATGGTGATCTGTGATGGATCTAATTTTCCACCTGCACCTAATGAACTAACGATCGGAATTTTTCGATCCATACAAGCTTTGATAAAATATACTTTTGGTGATAAGGTATCAATACAATCAACTGCATAATCAAATTTTTCTGATTCTAAGAGCTGGATCGTTTCTTCTTCTTTGATATAAATTGGCAACACCGTTAAATCAATGGCTGGATTGATATCTCTAATACGTTCGGCCATCACTTCGGTTTTTAATCTGCCAGCAGTAGAATGCAATGCAGGAATTTGGCGATTGGTATTGCTCAGATCAACAGTATCTGCATCAACAATCGTCATTTTGCCTACCCCAGCCCTAGCGATCATTTCAGCACAAATCCCACCTACGCCACCTAAGCCAACTACGAGTACGTTTTTAGATAGGAGTAATTCAATCGGCTCATCACCTAACATTAACTGGGTACGACTCATCCAATATGGTATCATGCAAAATGTTTTATGTTCGATTTTCTACAGAAGAAACCTATTTTTAGTTCGCAAAAATGCTGTTTTATGCGCTTAATAAAAATCTTTTCTAATCTATTTGTTTTGATGATTGCTTTTAATAGCTATAGTCAGACTGCAAAAATACAACTACTGCAATCAGGAAATGGGGTAAGTCTGCGTGGACTATCCATCGTCAATGACCAAATCATTTGGGCAAGTGGAAATAGAGGCTCTGTAGCAAGATCAACCAATGGAGGTAAAGATTTTGAGTGGATCAAAGTTGCTGGATATGAAAAAAGAGACTTTAGGGATATAGAAGCTTTCGATCAAAATACGGCCCTGATCATGGGAGTTGATGCGCCAGCCATCATACTTAAAACAATTGATGGAGGCAAAACCTGGAAAAAGGTTTTGGAAGATAGTACGAAGGGCATGTTTTTAGATGCAATGGATTTTTCAGATAACAAGAAAGGTGTTGTTATTGGGGATCCAATTAGTCAAAAAATTTATATGGCTTTTACAAACGATCAAGGGAATAGCTGGAACAAAACCAGTAATGATCTTTTATCAGAATCATTAATAGCAAAAGATGGTGAAGCATTTTTTGCATCAAGTGGTACTAATATTCATTTATTGGGGAATCATATTGTATTTGTTTCTGGCGGAAAAAGTTCACGCCTATTTTATAGCAACAAATGGTATGAGATTCCATTATTACAAGGGAAAGAGTCTACCGGCGCAAATTCAATTGCGATCAATAAGCATCGAGGCGTTATTGTTGGTGGCGATTTTTCAAAAGACACGATTTCGTCTGGGAATTGTGTGCTGCTCAGCTTTGAGAAAAACAGCCTGAAAATCTCAACGGCTGAAGTTGCACCCCATGGATATCGTTCATGTGTTACCTATATCTCTGAAAATGTATTAGTTAGCTGCGGCACATCGGGTGTTGATGTATCGAAAGACGGAGGTAAAAATTGGGATCTCATCTCAAAAGAGTCATTTCATGTAGTTCAAAAAGCTAAAAAAGCTGGGGCTGTATTTTTGGCAGGTTCAAATGGCAAAATTGCTTTACTTAGTTTTTAAAAGCAGCAATAATCCAATTGTTTTTATCTTATATTTAAGTAGGGTTGAGAAATTTAAATAATAAGTTAAATAATCGATCAAATAGAACGTCAGTTTGCCATTTGAAATAAAGTTGCACGAATCTTGTATAGTTATAAATTATAAAGTAAGTACATGAAAAAATTTCAAGCAATCATCAAATTTACAATGGACGAAGATTTCATGTCGTTCGTTCCACCGCATCGTACTTATATTAATTATCTCATGAACAAGGGAATCATTGATAGTTATGCGGTTGGGATGGAATCGCAAACCTGTTGGATTACGATGAATACAGAAGATAAAGCGGAGGCAGATACTTATCTTGCTAAATCTCCCCTTTATAAATATTGGACTTACGAGATTGAGGAACTATTTGTGTATGATAGTCAGCATTATCGTTTACCTGCTTTGCAATTGAATTAATTGTTTTGAAATTTATTTTAATGAATCAATCTGATATACTTGGTTTATACTAATAATAAACCTTGCTCCCGCATTCAAACTTTCATTCGAAAGGCATTTGTCAATTCTAATTTAGGAGAAGATATCTAAAATCTTTTTTGACTTATTTTAACTGTAACCATTGCAAAAAATTGTGATTTTGACTACTTTTAGGGTATTTTTTCCAATTTAGAAAAATTATTTCTATTTTAGAAATTTTGTTTATGAAAATTTACTAATTTTGAAAAAATGGTGATTATAACCTGGTCTCAAATTCGAGACTTTATAAAAAATTATCCTTTTGCGGCAGAGCCTTTAAATCGATGGTATGAAATTGTAGTTAAAGCAGATTGGAGTAATTTATCTGATCTTAAGAACACATTTAATAACGTTGATTATGTGGGAAATGACCGATATGTTTTTAATATAAAAGGAAATGAATACCGGCTAGTTGCCATGATTCACTTTAACCATAGAACTGTCTATATAAGATTTATAGGTGTACATGAAGAATATGATGGAATTGATTGTTCAAAAATTTAATAAAAAATATGATAGATAAAATCAGAAATAAAAAACAATATGATCAGGTTCAGCAAATGATTGAAAATTTTATCAAGAAAGCCACTGATGGTGGCGGATTCCACTCTTTGAATAAAAGAGATGATGCCGAATTAAATCAGCTTTCTTTATTAGCTTCTGATTATGAAAAAAATGTTTTGCACTTATGGCCCTTGCCTGTTTCGATAAATGCAATAGTTCAGCAAAAAATCGCAGAAATGAACATTACTCAGGGCAAACTAGCAGAATTGTTTGAAATGGCTGATTCTAAGCTTTCAAAAATACTAACAGGTAAAAGAGAGCCGGATATTCAATTTTTGAAAGCAATTCATGAAAAGCTTGGTATCGATGGCAATCTAATTTTGGAAAGAGTTTAAATTTGAATTGAGTAATAATTCCGGTCTACCTTTTCTGAAAACATAATATACACTTTGTACATAAAAAAAATAACCCCAAGAAGATTCTTGGGGTTATTTTGTGGGAGCACACGGGTTCGAACCGCGGACCCTCTGCTTGTAAGGCAGATGCTCTAAACCAGCTGAGCTATGCTCCCTTTGTTTGTTGGGAGTGCAAAAATAGGTTTTGATTGAATATAGCCAAATTTTTTTTTGCTTTTCTTTTAAAAACTATTTTATCCACCATTAAAATGAAATCCGTTTTTTAGCGTTTGTATTAAAGATTCATCATTTATCTTTGATTTATGCCTTTATCTACAAATAATGAAGCAGCACTTCCCTGGGAAGAATCATCGGTTGAAACCATCACCGAACTGACTCCTAGTTTTAGTCTGATCGTTTGGAATGATGAAGTAAACACTTTTGAATGGGTCATAGACACCCTCATGGAAGTTTGCGAGCATTCTGAAGAACAGGCTGAACAATGTGCCATGTTTATTCACTACAAAGGCAAATATGCCGTTAAAAAGGGTGAATACGACTTTCTTAAACCCATGTGTGACGCTATTACCGACAGAGGCATCGGCGCTACCATCGAGGTTTTCGTTTAGCTTTAAAACAATTAATCCCATACGTGCATTTTGCATGATATCAACCACAATCAAGCAATTTTATGCCGATTTATGTTCTTGATAATAAACTTTGGTTCCCACCAGTAGAAGCGGCAGATAGTGAAGGTTTATTAGCAATGGGTGGTGACCTCAGCGTTGACCGCTTATTGATCGCCTATAAAAACGGCATTTTCCCTTGGTATGATGGCGAGATCCCACTCTGGTGGTGCCCAGATCCCCGGTTTGTATTAGATCCCAATGAATTGCAAGTAAGTAAGAGCATGCAATTATTGATCAAAAAGAAAAGTTTTCAATTCACTAACAATAAGGCATTCAGAGAAGTGATCCATCACTGCAAAAATGTGAGACGAAAAGACCAAGATGGTACATGGATCACCCCTGAGGTTGAACAAGCTTATATCGAGCTACATGAACTTGGCTTTGCACATAGTGCTGAAGTTTGGCAGGACAAAAAATTAGTTGGGGGATTGTACGGCATTAAAATGGGTAAAGTATTCTTTGGCGAGAGTATGTTCAGCCTTGTGAGTAATGCCAGTAAATATGCATTTATCTCTTATGTAGACCAATTAAAAGCAGAAGGAATAGAAATTATCGACTGTCAGATTTATACAGCCCATTTAGAGAGCTTAGGCGCAAAGATGATTGATAGAACTGCATTCAGAAAAATAATCAGCGAACTTATCTAACTGCGATACCCATACATTTTTTCAACATCGATCACGATCTTTTCCATATCCTTATCATTGCCTTTTGGATCGTATTTCTGTTTCAAATTACTTCCAAATAATACAGCTATCGTTTGCCAAAAAGCAGCATTGATAAAACCTTTATAATCATCAATGATCTCGTAACAATTATTACCCGTTTCTCGAAAGATCAATTTCATCAACACTTTTCCCTGATAGATCGATAATTGGGTAAGCTTATCCGTAAATTCTTTCTTTAATTCTTTTTCCCGTTCGTGAATGATCCTCCTGCGCTCTGCACGATCTGTTACATGTACCAATTTAGCATTGATCTCATTCATGATCCTACTCGCTGCCTTAGCATAAGGGTAAGTAACATAGACTGCATTGCGCAAGCGTGTCCAGTCAGACCAATACCTTTTCCATCTGTCGGTAAGCCTAGCGTACACTTCTACATTGGGTAAATAACTCATTGGAACAGTATCTCCTTCTGGAGTGATATAGGCATATACCCTAACAGTATCATAGGCACCAGTAGTTTGGGCTGACGCTATATTATTCCATCCTGCTATCATTAACAAGATCAGAATTGGGATGATATGTTGTATTGCTTTTTTCACTGTTCAATAAATAGACATGGTCGCTCCCATTAATGCTGCCCGCACCAAAAAAGTAACCCTTTTTATTTTTAAACTGACTTTAAATTGGATTTCATTAACAATCGCTGGCGGATCGACATTCCAAAGCCTACTGTCATCACCACTACACCCAACCACAACATATTGATCAAAGGAAACTCATAGACTTTTAAAGTGATTAAATCAGTAATTGCCCCACTCTCCTTCACACCCAATTCTAGTCTTCCACCTACTTGATCAATTACTTTATTAAATTGTAATACTAGGCTTTGTGCTCGAATGGTATCATTGATCAATCTTATGGTCTGCCCTTTAATCGCAACTCCCGGATTTGCCTGATACTTCCTACCCTCTTTTGAAAAAACTGTAATATTCAAAAATAGAGAAACTTCGCCCTCCGTTAATTTAGATTTTTGAGCTTCTGGATTCACTTCTACCTTATCTAAAATCATCAATCCATTACTATAAAAAATAGAGTCGCCAGTTTTAATGATCTTATTTCTAAACGTGGTAGTATCAGCAGCATTATTTTCTTGGAATGATGTGATATAAGCAAATACATCTTTACTCCAATAATGTTTAGCAGAAGGATTCGCTGAAAAACCTTCCATGCCTTTATTCTGCTTCATCACATCTGGATATAATTTAAAACTGTCTGATTTATCCTTCGCTTTGAAATCAATTTCGAAATACCTTTTATGATCCATTGGATCGATGGTGTCTTTCACATAAGTCACCATATATTTCCCCATATCTGTTGCCACAGATTTAAATAATGTCAGATTCTCCGCAGGATCACCTTGTGCACCTTTTTCATTCTTCTGCAATACAGAAACCCCAGTTGTATTCCAACTCAATACCGTTTTTTTAGCAGAGGAAATCAAGATCCCAAGTAATACCATTCCAAAACCGATGTGTGCGACACTGGCACCCGCTGATTTTAGCTTTCCTTTTAATGCAGAAACGATATAGGCAAAATTGGCAACAATTGCATAAACCGCAGTAAATATCGCAACATGAATTGCAACTAAAAATACTGGTCCTTTTTTGTCGTATTGAACACCTCCAAAAAAGCTAATGCACAAACTGATGACCAATGCAATCAAAGTAGGTATCAGAATCTTTTTACCAAACTGATCTTTAGGGGTGTCTTTATATTTTAAATACTGTGTAACAGCAGTAAGCAAACCAATCACCATCGCAACAAATACTTGGATCTGATTGTGTGCAAACTCAGGATCTTCTGAAGGTGCTATTTTGGTACCAAAGATTTTATTGAAAACAGGTGTTGAAGTTTTTGCAATGATTACAATACCTGCAAGGAATAAAACCAATGCACCAATGAACATCCAGAATTCTCTACTATAGGTTTGTTCTTCCTTTTGTATACTAGGTATAGTTTTATAATTTTTGAAAAACAGAAATAATGCAGGGATTAGAAAAACTAAAATGAATCCAATCAACTGAAAATAAATCGCCTGTAAATTTTTATCATCTACTGTAAATGCATGTACAGAAGTATCAGCAAGTACGCCACTTCTGGTTAAGAAAGTAGAATATAGAATCAGTGTGAAAGTGATGAAGTAGAAAAAATAAGTAGTTCGTAAACTGAAACCACTATTCTTATATACCATGTTCACGTGCAAGCCGGCAACTAATGTTAACCAAGGCACTAGGGAGGCATTCTCTACCGGATCCCAAGCCCAGTATCCACCAAATGAAAGGCTTTCATAAGCCCAAGCAGCACCCATCATAATTCCTAATCCCAAAACGGCTGCTGAAAAACTTGCCCATGGTATTACTGGTTTTACCCAATCATGGCGCTTATTCATGAGTCCAGCAAAAGCAAATGCAAATGGAACTATTGTTGATGCAAAACCTAAGAATAATATCGGCGGATGTATCACCATCCAATAATTCTGTAATAATGTATTTAAATCATTCCCTTCAGCAACACGAGGAAGTTGTAAGTATTCTGGATTCGAGAAAATTGGAAGATCAGGCATGTGGTTGCGCCAAAGTATAAACGGACTATTTCCAATTTTTGCACCAAAGAAATAGATCCCCAATAACATAGTGGAGATGCAAACCTGTCCCACGTTGATCACAAATAAAGTTCCAGCTTCCCATTCTTTGTTCCTCCAAATCAAAGCCCATCCTAATACACAATGCCAAATACTCCATAAAAGGAAACTACCTGATTGGTCTTCCCAGATACAACTCAATAAGTATTTAGGTGCTAAGGTTCTTGAAGAGTGATTCCAAGCAAAAAAGTATTCGTGGTAATGATTCGAAACGATATAAACGATCAATCCGAAAATGGTAAATATAGAAACCGTTTCTACAGCAAAAACAATTCTTGCAAACTTGATCCAACTTTGACGCGCCGTTAAATCGATTGTTTTATTGGCAATAAAATAGGCATAAGATGCAATCAATGAAGCTACCAAACTCAGGATAGCTAAAAAATGTCCTATCTGGCCTGGCAATAAATGTTCACCTATATAATTCATGTATATGGATTGGGATAAAAGAAATCAATTTGGAACTAACTTATTTTCCAGCGCTTTGTACTGCTTTCTGGGTTGAATTTGGATCGTCTTTGTATTTTGAAGGACACTTCAATAAAATATCCTTGCATTCAAACTGTCCACCCTGAACCCTACCTTTTAAAACGATTCTCTCACTTTTTTCCATGTCGGTAGGTTTATTGTTATGATAAACCACTTTGATACTATTCCCAAGTGAATCAAGGGCTGTGAAACTCAAATAATTCGGGTTTTTCACTGCATCGTACTCAACAGGCTGTTTTTTGTCCACTTTTGCGATCAAAGTAACAAATTTACCTTCCTTCTGTTTGGCCGAAGAAATGGTTTCATAGGTTGATAAATCTCCTGTATAACTGATCAATACAACAATGCTAACTGCTATAAGTACTAAGAAAACAATGTGGGTCTTTTTCATTTTGTGATTTTCAAGGGCAAAAATAACCCAAAAAACCGGAGCAACAACTGATGTTTGTCAGGTCTTCTTTCGATTTGTGAAATCATTTTAATTTGGCGCTTAATAAATGCTAATCTGCAATATAATTTGACCAAAAATCAAAAAATGCCGGTAATTTGCAGTGAGTTTGCAATCATTATACCATGTCCGACATATCCTTATTTAATAGTAATTCTGTAGGCAATCCTAACAATAACATATTTGGACTCCCCTTCTCAGAGGATG
The DNA here is from genome assembly GCA_026391125.1 of Bacteroidota bacterium. Lineage (GTDB taxonomy): Bacteria > Bacteroidota > Bacteroidia > Chitinophagales > Chitinophagaceae > Sediminibacterium. The sequence continues at coordinate 10,376 of JAPLEO010000067.1, read as the reverse complement.
AAGCCACTTTAGTAATCTTACCAGTTCCCTGGGAAGTTACCGTGAGTTATGGTGCAGGTACAGCTAGAGCACCTGAACATGTATTCAAAGCCAGTATTCAGGTTGATCTACTTGATTGTAACGTAAATCAAGGTTGGAAAAAGGGCTTTTTCATGCGAGAAGTGGATAAAAAGCTGTTATTGAAAAGCGATTATCTACGCAAAGAAGCGGAACTCTACATCGATTATATTTCGAAGGGGGCCAAAGTGGAAGACAATAAATTCATGACTAAAAGCCTAAAAGACATTAACGAGGGCAGCAATTACATGAATCAGTGGGTGTTTGATCGTTGTCATGATCTTTTGAAAAATGGGAAAAAAGTGGGGTTATTGGGCGGTGATCATAGCATTTCTTTGGGATTTCTTAAAGCACTTGGAATAGAACACGGCGAATTTGGGGTTTTACAAATTGATGCACATTGCGATCTGAGAAAATGCTATGAAAGCTTTACTTATTCTCATGCATCGATTATGTACAATGCATTGGAAGAGGTTCCTTCTATTAAAAAATTGGTTCAAATAGGCGTTCGAGAATACTGCGAAGAAGAATGGAATTATGTATGTGATAGTAATTATAAAGTAATTACTTATTTAGATCAGGCTATCAAGGAACGTAAGTTTGAAGGCGAAACCTGGAAACATATTGCAGAAGAAATCATTGAACATTTGCCTAATAAAGTTTACTTGAGTTTTGATGTAGATGGTCTAGATAGAAAATACTGTCCAAATACTGGAACACCTGTACAGGGCGGCTTTGAGACCGAAGAAGTTTTATACCTCGCTAAAAAAATTGTTGAGTCTGGTCGAGAATTGATTGGCTTTGACTTGGTTGAAATTGGGGTTGGACAAACAGAATGGGATAGCAATGTTGGTGCGCACCTCTTATGGCGTTTATCGAATCTGATGGTAAAAAAAACCGTTTAATTAGTTTCCCGAATGAAAGTATACGAATTCATCATTGAGTTGAAAAGACCCAGTTATCGTTATATTAATACGATCAGCCAATTCATGTATCTTTTGAGTATCATCGTTTTTAGCATGATACTGATCAATAAAGAATCTCTATTCCCTTCTGTTCTTTATATATCCATCATTGGAATGATTGCATGGTGGGTTTATTGCATCATGATAGATAGAAAAGAACAACAACCCTATTATAGAATTGGTTTATTGTTTGCAGCTGCCGGCTGGTACTTTATTCCAAATATCGGATGGATGTTTTGGATTTTTATCCTTGCTGCATTTTTAGAAAAACAAGCAAAATTTCCACAGGAAATTGCTTTTGGGAAGGATGAAATTGTTTTCAATAGTTTTCCAAAAAAGGTTTATTTATGGGTTGAACTGAATAATGTTATTATTAAAGACGGCATTATCACTGTAGATTTTAAAACCAATAAACTCATTCAAAAAGAGATCCAATCAGGATCAACATTGCAGGATGAGAAAGATTTTAACGAGTTTTGCCAAAACAGATTGAAAGTAGCTAGCGCTTTATAAGAGATAGCTTTCTTTTTTTCCCAATTATTATATACACGAAGCATGATGATAACTGAATCACCTTATCTCCTTTATTCAGACGGAGTTGGCAATATATTTGAAGACACTAGTTTATATGCGACGGGACGTGCTGGTTGGGATGCATTGCCAGTACCAACAGAAGATTGGATTGAATTGCCATCAGGCGGAAACTTATACGAACTTCCTGGAAGAAGAGGCATTGGAATTGATGTAGTAACTGGTGATATGCGCCTTTGTGATAAAGGCTGGGCAGTAGCTGCATTTATCCCTCCTGCGCATACAGGATTATATATTGCTGCATTTGAAACCATGCCTGATTCACCAACCCTTCCTTTATTTTGTTATACCGCTGCTGGATGGTTGGATCAAAAATTTTATGTAACGGCTCTAAGAATTGAACAAGACATACGTCAAGAATCTGTTGGCTATAATGAATTGGAAATTGAAAATGGAGCATCTGCTTTATTAAAAAATTACCCAGATAATCGACTTGTAAAACATTTGATGGAAAACTGTTGCATGACCTATGATTGTCCGGCAGCAAAAAACTTTTCTTTAGGAAGATGGGAATGTCCAGTACCTACTTCTCCGGCCTGTAATGCAAATTGTATTGGCTGTATTTCATTTCAGCCAGAATCTGAATCAATAATTAGTACACAAGACCGACTAACCTTCAGACCAACAGCGGCAGAAATAGTTGAGTTTACTGTACCCCATTTAATGGAAGCCCCTTTCCCAATCATTAGTTTTGGGCAAGGCTGTGAAGGAGAACCATTACTCATGTGGGAAACCATTCGTGAAGCAATCATTGAAATCAGAAAACATACTCCTAAAGGCAGTATCAATATGAATACCAATGGTTCAAAGCCCGATGCCGTAAAAGCCTTGTGTGAAGCAGGTTTGGATAGCATTAGAGTGAGTACCAATTCTGCCAGAAAAGAAATTTACGATCCATATTACAGACCCAATAATTACCAATTTGAAGATATCATTGAAAGCTTAAAAATTGTACGTAGTTATGGAGGATGGGCAAGCATCAATTATTTTGTTTTTCCTGGAATGACGGATACTGTGGAAGAATATGAAGCATTGAGAGAATTAATTATTGCAACAGATATCAACATGATTCAATGGCGCAATTTTAATATTGATCCAGATTGGTACATGGGTAAGATCGGCGTGTACGAAACCGGAGACATCTTGGGTGTAAAACAAATGATGGAATTGCTTCGAGAGGAATTTCCTAAACTAGCATTCGGCTATTTTAATCCACCTATCGAAAGAATCAATGGAAATTTCACTGCAGATTTTGCGCATTATTAGTATTGCATAAATGAGTTTAACCCATCAAAAGAGAGATAATATAATTGGTATTTGCCTAGCAGTAATCGCAACAATGGTTTGGGCTGGGAATTTTGTTATTTCTAAAGGAGTAAGTCAATTAATTGGTCCGATTAGTCTAGCATTCTTTCGTTGGTTATTAGCCACAATTATTATTATACCAATTGCTTGGTCATCTTACCAAAAAGAAAAGCAATACATCAAAGAAAACTTTCGCTATTTATTCTGGGTATCCTTATCAGGGATCGCATTGTTTAATACTTGTATTTATGTTTCGGGGCATTTTACAACTGCCATCAATATGGCGTTGATTGGAACCACGTCCTCTCCCATTTTTGCAACCATCTTTGCCATTCTCTTTCTGAAGGAAAAAATAAGTTTCACCAGACTATTAGGTATGATCATTTGTATCATTGGTATTTTAGTACTTCTTTCAAAAGGTAGTTTTGAAAAACTGTTGTCGCTTCATTTCGGCGTGGGTGATCTTTGGATCTTAGCGGCAGGTTTTTGTTTTGCGGTGTACAGTGTTTTGGTTAGAAAAAAACCAAGCAGCATTTCAAGCCTACACTTTTTAATGCTCATATTTTCAATGGGTGCCATCATGTTATTTCCTTTTTTCTTGATCGAAACTTGGTACCTCCCAAAACCTCAATTCACTGCACCATTGATAGGATCAATATTGTATTTGGGATTTGGAACTTCCGTTATTGCATTTCTTTGTTGGAATATTGCTTTACAAAAATTGGGGACTTCCAGAACCGTTTTATTCGGTAACCTTACGCCCATCTTCAGTACAATGGAAGCCGTTTTAATTCTCGGAGAAAAAATGAGTAGCGTTCATGTGTTAAGTGGACTACTAGTGATCAGTGGTTTAGTAATCGCGAATCTTTCTTCTTTTAAGTCTAGTCCAAAATCAGCATAAAAATTGGAAACTACTACACTCATTTTACTATGTTTATTTGCGAGCCTTGCAGGTTTTGTAGATGCCATTGTAGGTGGTGGCGGATTGATACAAACTCCTGCCTCTTTGATCTTATTACCCAAGCTACCGGTAGCTACTGTGATTGGCTCACTAAAGATTCCATCCTTTAGCGGTACTTTTTTTGCTGCAAAACAATATGTAAAGCAAGTAAAGATCGATTGGAAAAAAATGATGCTCATGTGCCTGGTAGCATTTGTTGCATCCTTCTCAGGATCTCTCCTTTTAACACAAATGAGTAATCGGTTCATGAAACCCATTATCTTAATTGTGCTAGTATTCGTTGCCGTCTATTCATTTACAAAAAAGAATTTTGGTCAACAGGTACACAAACAAAATAGCCCTAAAAAACAACTCATCTTATCGATCATGATCAGTTTGATCATCGGCTTTTATGATGGATTTATTGGCCCTGGTGCAGGGAGTTTTTTAGTCTTAGCCTTTATAAGCCTCCTGGGTTTTGATTTTTTACACGCTTCCGCACATGCCAAATTGATCAATCTTGCTACTAACCTAGGATCTATTTTATTGTTCTTTATCACCGGTCATATTCTTTGGCAGGTTGCTATTCCCATGGCGGTATGCAACGCAATAGGTGGCATTATTGGTGCTAGAATGGCCATTACCAAGGGAAATAAGTTTATCAGAATTTTCTTTTTATTGGTGGTAATGGCAACACTTTTAAGGTTTTCATTTGATGTTTTCTGGAAACATTCCTAAAACTCTTGAGCCCGATAGCAGAATTAACCTTTATTTATGCCCCAAAGGTGGATTAAGTAAAGTCATTGCTTGTAATTTTCAACATTGAATTTTAGGGCGTTTAATAACGATACATTTGAGATGAATTATTCCGCTTCTATGCAAATTGGCTTTGAAAGAGAGAAAAATTATAAGGCAGGTGCCATTACGGCCACCATCTGCTTTTTATTGTTTCTACTTTTCTTCTATTTACAATGGACATTGCCAATAATTCCATTACCTGCTACAGGAGAAGGTATTGAAGTAAACCTTGGAAACAGTGAAACTGGCATTGGTGATGTGGCCCCTACCATTCCTGGAAGTCCCTCTGATAAAGAAGACGACAGTAAAACGAACCCTATCACAAGTAAGCCCGATCAAACGAACACCAAGATCAATGCGGATGAAAATGGCGACGAAGCTGTAAATAATACGGAACACGCAAAGCCAAAAGTTGAAACTAAAGCAGCACCTGAAGCAAAACCTACCACCAAACCTGTAACCAATACTACAGCATCAAAACCCTTACCTAAACCCAAAGCCGTTTATAAAGGCGGCACCAGCACTAACAGTAGTGGAAACGAAAGTGATAGCTATAATGGGGTGAAGAATCAAGGTGTTGCTGGCGGTAAAGGAGATCAGGGAAATCCAAATGGTAACCCAAATTCTGATAGTTATAAAGGCAATGCTAGTAGTGGCACTGCTGGCAATGGCGTTAGTATAAGAAGTGGATTAGATGGCAGAAGGATCACCAAATTACCCAGCTTTGAAGATGAATTCAATGAAAATGCAAAAGTTGCCATTGATATAACTGTTGATCAATCTGGAAATGTTATTTCAGCTTCCGTCAATCCAAAGGGAACTACTACCACCAATCAAAATATCCGCAACATTGCATTAAAAAAAGCAAGAACTCTCAAACTCAATCCTGGCACAGAAGCTGAACAGGTGGGTACCTTAGTTTTTAGCTTCAAGCTTCATGGTTAACTTTTCTTTTCTAATTTGCAGTCGATGATGACTTATAAAGAAACACTTGACTTTCTTTTTCGAGCCCTACCTATGTTTAGCAGAGTTGGAGAATCGGCGTATAAGAAAGACCTTACCAATACATTGAGCTTATGTGAATCAATTGGTAACCCACAAAAAAAAATCAAAACAATACATATCGCCGGAACAAATGGTAAAGGATCTACCAGTCATATGTTAGCAGCAATTTTGCAAACTGCTGGATACAAAACGGGATTATATACTTCACCTCACTTGAAAGATTTTCGAGAGCGAATAAAAGTGAATGGCGAAATGTGTGAAGAAGCTTTTGTGATTGATTTTACAGAAAGGATCCAACCAATGATCCAAAAAATTCAGCCCTCCTTTTTTGAGATTACGGTAGCCATGGCTTTCGAATATTTTGCCATGCAAGAAGTTGATATTGCCATCATAGAAGTTGGACTTGGAGGCCGATTAGATAGTACCAATATTATCGCACCAGAATTATGTATCATCACCAATATTGGTTGGGATCACATGAATTTATTAGGAAACAGTTTAGAAGAAATTGCTTTTGAAAAAGCAGGGATCATTAAAGAAGCAACCCCCGTTGTGATTGGAGAATACACAGACATCACAAGGCCTATTTTTGAAAAAAGAGCGATGGATCATTCTGCTCCTATCTATTGGGCACAAGAAGAAAGATGGGTTAGTGATTTCACCATGGCAGCACATCATATCGATATCACTGTAGCTGAAAAAAGAAACGATGAGCGACAAATCTTTCAATTGGATTTACCGGGAATATATCAAACCAAAAATGTTTTAACTGTTCTTACGGCCATTGAAATATTGAATCGGAAGAATTGGAATATCAGTCAATCTACTATTCATAAAGCCTTATCTCATGTAAAAAAACTTACTGGTTTGCATGGCAGGTGGGAAGTAATACAAGAAAAACCTTTATTGGTTTTAGACGTTGCTCATAATGAAGACGGCATTAAACAAGTTGTACGCCAGATCGAATTAGTGGGGGCTCAAGAAGTGCATATTGTGATTGGCATGGTCAAAGACAAAGATCGAAATAAAGTGTTTGATTTGCTACCTAAAAAAGCACACTATTATTTTACTAAAGCGCCAATTCCAAGAGCTTTAGATGAAAAGGTTTTGATGCAAGAAGCTGCAGAGAAAAATTTGCATGGCACTAGTTATGCATTTATCAATGACGCAGTGAAACAGGCATTACATCATGCAACAGAAAAAGACTTAATTCTTGTTTGTGGAAGTGTTTTCGTAGTCGGTGAGGTTAGTATTTAAACCTCCCACTGCAACCAATTCAACTTAATCATTGCCTGATAAATGGCACCTTGTTGAACACCATGCTGCAGTTTTCCTTCGTTTAATAATTGCTTCAATTCCTCTTTAGAATAGGTTTCAATTACAATGTCTTCAAAATCATCAAAACTTGTATGGGTTAATTTTTCAGCATTTCTTGCCAGAAAAAAATAGGCCGTATTATTATTCAAAGCAGGGTTAGGAGAAATTTGCATAATGAATTCTACATCTTCCGACACATAACCAGTCTCTTCCTGCATTTCTCTTATTGCGGATGCTTTTGGCAGTTCTCCTTTTTCTAAAATACCACCAGGCAATTCAAGAGTAGTTGTTCCTAAAGCATGACGGTATTGACGCACCAACACAATTTTTTCATCTTTAGTAATGATCACCATATTGGTCCAGTTAGGAACTTCAATCACATAATATGGTTCCATGATTCTTCCATCGGGCAATTCACACTTGTCTGCACGAGCTTTCAACCACCGATCATGGTAAACGTATTTCGATTCGAGTGTCTTCCAATTCATATTCATAAAAGCCTTTTGAAGAAACTACTTTACTATGATTCTTCCAATTTTTTGCAATGCATAAAATAAAGTACTCAATTGCATGGATTGCAAAAACTGTTGTGTATTGATGAGTTCTAATAATTCTTCCATTGTTACTAGTACCACTTCCACATCTTCTTCGACATCTAATGGCTGATTCGGATCAAACTCACCACCAGTTGCAATGAACATATGCATCAAATTGGTATTGGTAGTTGGGTTAGGAGAAATTTTTCCGAGGTATTCGATCTTTTCAAACCGATAGCCTGTTTCTTCTAAGAGCTCCCGCGCCATCCCATCTGTTTTACTAGCATCATCGGGATCTATACAACCTCCAGGTAATTCAATGCAATTCACACCAAGTCCTTGTCGGAACATTTTTTCTAAAATAACTTTCCCATCTTTTGTAATCGCTAAAGCTGTTGCATAATCTGGAAAGCCATATTTATAAAAAGGTGTTATGATTTTTCCTTCGGGGTTTTCCCAAGTTTCGGATCTAACATCGATCCATTTATCTTTTAGTAATTGTTCGGACGAAATTAATTTCCATTCTATTTTATCCATTACCATTGATTGTTTTCTCTTAAGGTTGTAATATGAGCTACATGGTGATTGCTATGCCATGCATACAAACCCAATAAAAACCACAAGCTCATTTCCCGATTACTTGCCGGATGAAATACATGTCTATTCCATTGTTCTTCTGTAAGGTCTTTGATAGCTGCAACCCAGCGAATATGTAAAGCATGTAATAGCGTAACGGAAACATTGATCGGAACAGTTTCATTATCTGCCAACAATGCCCACTCCTTTTCTTCATAAGGCTTGATGGTTGGTACTGATTCAGTTAACCCCAATTTAAATCGGATATAAGCATTCATATGACTATCAGCCACATGATGAACCAATTGTTTTACAGTCCATCCACCTTCGCGATAAGGAGTATTTAATTGTGCTTCGTCTAAATTTAGAATGGCTCTTTCAATTGCTTCAGGTAAAAACTGCAAGTCAAGTAACCATTTCTTTTTTTGCTCTTCTGAATATGGTTCAGTAGCAAATTTCCCAATCGGATACCGCGGATCAATAGTCATAATATAAAATTGTAATTAATAATCATTTAAATCAACAATTGGAAACTCTCACCTCAGACTGAAGTCTGAGGCTAACGTATTCCTATTGAAATCCTTTCTTAACTTCTTCTTCTTCCTTCACTCCTCACTCCTCACTTCTAACTCCTCACTCCTCTCTCCTCTCTTCACTCTTATCTTTTATCTTTAATCTTCTCTTAATACATGCCCCGTAAGATTAATAAATACGTCTTCCAAATTTGCTTTCTTCACTTCTTTTGGTCGTTCAAAACCCGTATCTACCAATTCATCGATCAATTTATCGGGCGAATTCAACGCGATAATTTTACCGCTATCTATAATCGCTACTCGGTCACAAAGTACTTCTGCTTCATCCATATAATGTGTGGTAATGATAACAGTAGTTCCTGCATCCCTGATCGATTTGATGAGTTCCCAAAGATTTCTTCTGGCTTGTGGATCTAATCCTGTGGTAGGCTCATCTAAAAAAATGATCTTAGGTTTATTAATTAAGGTAGTTGCAATTGAAAAGCGTTGTTTTTGTCCCCCACTCAATTCTTTATATTTCGCTTTTGCTTTATCGCGAAGGTTCACACTATCTAGAAGTGTATTAGGATCAATTACTTCGTTATATAAGCCTGCAAATAATTGAATCAATTCAGTAAGAGTTAAACTAGGATAATAACCAGATGTTTGTAATTGTACTCCAATTATTTTTTTGATTTCATTAGGAGAATCATCCAGATTAAATCCGTTCACAAAAACTTCTCCACTGGTTTTTTGTCTTAAGGTTTCTATGATTTCAAGAGTGGTAGATTTACCAGCACCATTCGGACCAAGCAAACCAAAAATCTCACCATTCTTTACATCAAAACTAATACCCTTTACAGCTTCAAAATCGCCGTAATTTTTTTTAAGATTTTTTACAGATATAATTGTCTCACTCATATTTAGTATTTTATCGGGATCGATATCCCCAATTGTTTCGGCGAATTGATCATCCCTACTCGACTATTTTGTTTATCAAGTATCACAGCTACATTTCTTAAATGAGCAGCAGCGGCTGCATTTAAATATGCAGATGTACCATTTATTAAGACACCTCCCCCAAGAAGCCACCAATTCACTTGTCTGCTTTCATTGGTTCCAATTAATCCAACAATAGAAGTAGCTGTTCCAACAAATGTAAGTACGGTAGCCCAGGTTCTATTTCTCTTGTAATCAAAATATTCTAAATAACAGTCAGGCACATTTACTTTTTCGATCAAATAATCCAAACTCGTTTTCCCAGTGTATAAATGACCCTGATAAATCAACCCTGGCTTAGTAAGGCTTGGAACAAAAGTCAGACCCTTCGGACTATAATAAAACTGTTGCGATTCTGGTGTGATCGGTTGTGCTTGAGCAAATACAAAACCAGAAAGAAATATAAAAAATACTATAATTAATTTCATCCGTTTATTCATCATATTCTTCAAACTTATGTTATAAACTTAAACCATTTAAGACTAAATAACGCTTAATCCATTAAGTAAGTTTCTAACTCTTCCATCATATTTTTACTACCAATAAATAAAGGAGTTCTTTCATGTACACTATTGGGTTTAATATTCAAGATTCGCTCTTTTCCATTCGTGGCTTTACCTCCAGCTACTTCAAGAATAAAAGCAAACGGACTTGCTTCATATAATAATCTCAATTTACCATTTGGCTTATCCGTTGTTTGAGGATACATGAATATGCCTCCCTTAATTAAATTACGGTGCAAATCTGCTACCATGCTACCAATATACCTTTGTGT
>JAPLEO010000083.1 GCA_026391125.1 Bacteroidota bacterium | reverse complement strand
AATGATCACTAGGACTTTTTTCATGGCAGTTATTTTGTTACCTGAAATTAGACCATAACTGTAGTAATACAAACTCTATTATAGAACTTGAAAACCATACGCATACGGATCGTCTTCGGCATCAATTGTAATTTGATTATACCCATAAATTCTAGCCCAACCTTCAATACTAGGTCTGATGGAGGGTTTACCATCAACTGTTGTTTCTTCTTCAATTCTTCCAATGAATTTAGAGCCTATAATACTCTCATGGATGAATACATCACCCGCCTTTAGTTCTCCTTTTGCATACCATTGTGCCATTCTAGCGGAAGTACCTGTGCCACAAGGTGATCGATCAATCGCCTTATCACCATAAAACACGGCATTGCGCGCAGTTGATGATTTTTCTAATACAGTCCCAGCCCATAAAATATGGGAACATCCATTAATTGTTGGGTTTTCGGGATGTACAAATTGGTATTTCTTATTAATATTTGAACGCAGTTCTCTTGACCAACTAATTAATTCACCAGCTTCATAGTGTTCTAAGCCTTTAAAATTTTCTTGCACATCTACAATCGCATAAAAATTCCCTCCATATGATACATCCATTTTCAACTCACCTAATCCAGCACAACTTGCAGTAATATCTTCTGCTGCTAAATATGCGGGTACATTTGTGAGCTTCACTGAAACTACTTTATCTCCCACCTGTTTATAAGAAATGATCACCAAACCTGCAGGGGCTTCCATTCGAACAATGCCAGGAACTTTTGGCTTGATCAAACCTTCTTCAATGGCAATGGTAATGGTACCAATGGTTCCATGGCCGCACATGGGCAAGCATCCACTTGTTTCAATGAACAATACACCAACATCATTCTGAGGATCTGTTGGCGGATACAGTATACTGCCACTCATCATATCGTGTCCGCGTGGCTCAAACATCAGGCCCTTTCTGATCCAATCATAGTCACGCATAAAGTGTTGCCTTTTTTCTGACATATTGTTTCCTTCCAATGAGGGTCCACCAGAAGCCACAACCCTTACTGGATTGCCACAAGTGTGTGCATCGATGCAGAAAAAATGGTGACCAGGTTTGTTTTTAAAACTTGGATAATTAATATTTATAGGTGCAGATTTCATGCTATAAAATTGTAGATTAAATTAGATAATCCTACTTAAATTTGGCTCGATTGTAAAAATTTGTTTGTTATATGGAACAATACGGTAAAATACTGCTTATTGCAATGCCCGCATTTTTAATTCTTGTATTAATTGAAAAATGGTATGGCTGGTTTAAGGGCAATGACACGGTCCGAAATATGGACATGATCTCAAGCCTCAGTTCCGGTGTCACAAATGCAACGAAAGATGTATTAGGACTAAGCATCACCATCATTAGTTATAACTGGATGGTGGCTCATCTTGCAATTATACACGTACAATCAAGTTGGCTTTGGTATGTGATTGCTTTTTTCGCACTTGACCTAACTGGATATCTTGTACATAGGATTGATCATGAATACAATATTTTTTGGAACGCTCATATCATACACCATAGTAGTGAAGAATATAATCTTGCTTGTGCCTTAAGGCAAAGTGTGTCTACCTTCTTTCGGTTATTTACGATCTTTTTATTACCTGCAGCGCTTTTAGGAGTTCCAACACAAATCATTGCAGTTGTTGCACCATTACATTTGTTTGCACAGTTCTGGTACCATACGAGACATATCAATAAAATGGGATTTCTCGAAAAGATTATTGTTACTCCTTCTCATCATCGTGTGCATCATGCCATTAATAAAGAATACCTCGACAAAAACTACGGACAGATCTTTATTTTCTGGGATAAATGGTTTGGTACATTTCAAGAAGAGTTACCCAATATTCCAGCAGTATATGGTATTACTAGACCTGCTCAAACTTGGAATCCGATCAAGATCAATTTCATGCACCTTGGTTTATTGATTCAGGATGCATGGCGTACAAAAAATTGGAAGGATAGATTCCGGATCTGGTTTATGCCAACAGGATGGCGACCATCAGATGTAGCGGAAAAATATCCGGTTTTTAAAATTGAAGATGTATATCATTTTGAAAAGTACGATACGAAGAATAGTACCCTTTTCAATATTTGGATTTGGATACAGTTATTTGTTCTATTTGCTTTTGTAAGCCATTTCTTTGGTCATATTGCAGAAATTGGCAACCCTGGCATGTTTATATATGGAGGATTTATTTTTCTATTTGTTTATGCCTATACAGAACAGATGGATAAAAGTTCTTTGTTTTGGGTTTGGGAAATCCTGAAATCGTCCAGTGGATTTTGTATTATTTTTTTAAGTGGAGATTGGTTTGGTTTAAATAAAACAATACCTGGCATGAGTTTGATCATCGCAGTATATCTATTACTATCAACCCTGATTTGCTTTTACTTTCAAATCACGGAATCCAAAAAAGCAGAAAAAATAATCGCAAATTATTGATAAGGATTGCCATCGATCATTCTTTTTAACTGCAAAGGATTGATTTCTTTTAAAGCATCAGGCAGTAAATGATCAGGACAGTTTTGATAGCATACTGGCCTTACCCATCTTTTAACTGCATTAATACCCACAGCAGTGAATCTACTATCGGTAGTTGCAGGATAAGGGCCGCCATGAACCATACTAGCACAAACGTCAACTCCAGTTGGTACACCATTTAATAGAACCCTACCTGCTATTGATGTAGCCATTTCAATCAATTCGGGATGCGCAGCAAAGTCATTATCAGTACCCATGATACTTGTTGTAAGTTGCCCGCTAACACTGTTCCATACTTTTTTCACCTCTACGATATCAGCGCATTCTATTAATAAAGCATAGGGTCCAAATACTTCATCTTTTAAATTTTCATTCGCAAGAAAATCTGCACCAGAAACATTTGCAATGATCGGTGTTGTATTTATCTCATTGCTAGCGTTTTCATTGGCCAATGAATGAACGCCATTTGTTGACAAAGCAATAGCACTATTTTTTTGGTAGGCAGTTAAAATTCCTTGATGCAACATTTTTGCAGCTGGCACCTGATTGATGGCAGAAATCAAAGAAGATTTAAAGCGATCAAGGGAAGCAGATTTGATACCGATCAACAATCCAGGATTGGTACAAAATTGCCCAACTCCTAATGTGATAGACCCGGCATATTGGGTTGCAATAACTTCAGCATTCAATTCAAGTGCGTCCTGTAATAATACCACAGGATTGGTACTACCCATTTCAGAAAACACAGGTATCGGTCTTGGCCTAGCAGCAGCATAGTCATACAATGCCCTACCTCCAGAAAAAGATCCTGTAAAACCAACAGCAGCAGTATTTGACTGTTGCACTAGTGCTTTACCAGTTTCAAAACCATTCCCTTCAACATGTTGAAATGTATGAGCAGGCAGATTGCAAAATGATATAGCTTTTGCAATTGCTGATGCAATTAATTCAGAAGTTTTTATATGTGCCGGGTGAGCTTTTACTACAACTGAACTTCCTGAGGCTAATGCACTAGCAGTATCACCACCAGCCGTTGAATAGGCATATGGAAAATTGCTCGCGCCAAATACCACAACAGGTCCTAATGGAACCAACATTTTACGAATGTCTGGTTTTGCAGGAACACGTTCAGGTATGGCATGGTCAATACTTGCTTCAACCCAACTTCCTTCTAATAACATTGCCGCGAACATGCGCAATTGTGTGGTAGTTCTTCCTCTCTCTCCTAATAATCTCGCTTCAGGTAAATTAGTTTCGGCCTGAGTAGTACGAATTAATTCTTCTCCTAATGCTTCAATTTCAAAAGCAATTCTTTCCAGAAAACTTGCACGTTCTTTCGGATTCGTTTTTTTATAATCTAAAAAAGCTTGCATGGATTGCTCCATCACTAAATCAATTTCAGGCAAAGATGTTATAGAAGAAAGCGACATGATTAATTATTTAAGTGTAAATATTCTGGCAACTCTGGTCTTGTTGCAATTCCATGGTCAATAATAGATAAAACATTGGTACGCTCTTCTCCAATTAATGTTAATCTTGGTGCGCGAACAGCTTCAGAACCATTGCCCGCTTGTTGTTCAGCTAATTTAATATACTGAACAAGTTTAGGATGAATGTCTAATTCTAGTAGTGGCATGAACCAGCGATAAATTTTTTGTGCCTCAGCAATATGTCCGGCTTTTACCAAACGATATATTGCAACTGTTTCTCTAGGGAATGCACATACTAAGCCAGCAACCCATCCATCAGCACCCATTACCAATTCTTCCATTGCTAAAGTATCTACACCACATAAAATTTTAAAGCGATCACCGAAGCGATTGATCAATCTTGTAACGTTTGTAATATCACGAGTAGATTCTTTGATTGCCTGAATATTTTTACAGCTGGCTAGTTCTGCAAACATATCAAGCGTAACCTCTATTTTATAATCTACCGGATTATTATAGATCATGATCGGCAAATCGGTGCTTTCTGCCACAGTTTTAAAATAAGTTACCGTTTCACGATGGTCTGTTTTATAGCGCATTGGTGGTAACATCATAATACCTTGTGCGCCCCATTCTTTAGCATATTTTGCTTGTTGAATGGCTTCACGAGTTGATCCTTCTGCGATATTGATGATCACGGGAACTTTTCCTGCTACTTTTTCAATGGCAAATTTTACAAGAATCTCTTTTTCAACTGTTGTTAGTACACTTGCTTCACCCAGAGTTCCCCCTAAGATCACACCATTCACTCCTGCATCCAACTGCTCATTTAAATTCTTTTCAAATAATGGCAGGTCTAATTGATCATCAGAAGTAAACTTAGTAGTTAGCGCTGGCATAACTCCTTTCCATTGAATTGACATATCCTTTTTATTTATGAGGTTTAAAAGAAATTTTAAATATTAAGCTACCACTTCTCCTTCCAAATCATAGTCGTATGCTTTGGTGATTTTCACCATCACAAATGTACCAATCTCTAATTTTTTGCTAGAATGAATTACTACTTCATTATCCACTTCTACACTATCAAATTCTGTTCTACCCAAATAGCGGCCGGCTTCCTTTTTATCGATCAGTACTTTTAAAATTTTACCCACTTTTTCTTGGTTCTTTTCAAGACTGATCTCCTGTTGCACTTCCATGATCTCTTCTGCACGGCGTTGTTTTTCTTCAGCAGGGATATTATCCACTAAATCGAAGGCAGATGTATTTTCTTCATGACTATAGCTGAATATACCTACTCGATCAAAACGGTGTTCTTTTAAAAATTCTTTCAGTTCTTCCACATCGTCTTCTGTTTCTCCAGGAAAACCAGCAATTAAAGTAGTACGTATACAAATACCAGGAACTTTTTCGCGAATGGTTTTAATCAATTCGCCCATTTCTTCACGTGTGATATTTCGCTTCATTGCTTTGAGCATCTCATTGCTTGCATGCTGCAAAGGCATATCCAAATACTTACAAATATTATCCCGCTCTCTGATCACATCTAAAATTTCCAATGGAAACTTACTTGGATAAGCATAATGCAAACGGATCCATTCAATTCCTTTTACGTCGGCCAATGCATTTAATAATTTAGGTAGTGACCGTTCTTTATAAATGTCTAACCCATAATAAGTTAATTCTTGAGCGATCAGCATGATCTCTTTCACACCTTTTTTAACCAAACCCTCTGCTTCAGCAACAAGTTCTTCGATGGTTTTACTGATATGCTTTCCACGCATCAAAGGAATAGCACAAAATGCACAGGTTCTATTACAACCTTCGCTAATTTTCAAATAAGCGTAATGTTGTGGTGTACTCAATAAACGTTCCCCTAATAATTCAGTTTTATAATCTGCATCAAACTGTTTCAGTATTAGTGGCAACTCGAGTGTACCAAACCAAGCATCTACCTCAGGCATTTCAGACTCAAGATCATTACGATACCTTTCGCTTAAACATCCTGTCACATAAACTTTATCAAGCTTACCTCTTCTTTTTAATTCTAATTGATCCAGGATCGTATTAATACTCTCTTCTTTTGCTTTATCTATAAATCCGCATGTATTCACTACCACAAT
Source organism: Bacteroidota bacterium (assembly GCA_026391125.1). Classification (GTDB taxonomy): domain Bacteria; phylum Bacteroidota; class Bacteroidia; order Chitinophagales; family Chitinophagaceae; genus Sediminibacterium. Next base: position 17,646 of record JAPLEO010000083.1, on the reverse strand, counting down.
GTTATGGTCTAACTTTTTATTCTCATGCACCACACTAATATCATTTGCTAAAAGCTGCCCACTCAACACTTCACTATCCACTAGGTTTTTGCTGCATCCTAGGGTGATAATATTTACTTTGTCTTTTTGTAGTGTTTTTGATTTCATATTATTAATAAAAGTACAATTAAGTAATGTATGACCCAATTAGGATCTTTCTGCATTAAATAGAGACCTTGTTAGGAAAAACAAATTAAGCGTTTCGTTGTTCAGCTCAAAAGGCCCTTTTAAAGAAAACCTGTTTTTCAATAAAACGGCTTCCGAAGCCTTGTTAATTGGCTGAGTGATTGCAAAAAGTGCCTCATGATTGGTTCTTTCAAAAAATTTAATCGTTCCAATTTTCACCAACTCAGAAGCATAGCCCTTTCCCCAATATTCATGCATTAATGCATATCCAATATGATAGTCTGCATCTCCGTCAAGATAAAGGATTGAGAAAGTGCCTACAAATTTCCCAGTTGATTTCTCAGCAACAAACATTCTTCCATAAGGAAATCCATCCAGGTATAAATTGAGGTTTTCCACCAAAAACGCATCACTTTCTTCTCTGTTCTTAGTGGGTCTGATATAACGCATCACTGGTTCAGAACTATTGAACAGAAAAAGATCATCCGCATCTTCCATTGTAAACTGGCGTACGATCAATCTTTCTGTTTCAAATGGATCCATATTATCTTATTTATGAATTTCACTTGAAAAGTGGAAAGTAATATCAGGGTTATTGGTGATCTCAGTGTTCAAGAACCATTCACTTTGTGCGAGATAAACTGGATGTCCATCTTTATCTTCTGCCGAATTCTGTTGTTTAAAACGCAAGAAATCTTCCAATTTTTTATTGTCTTTACTGGTGAGCCAGCATGCTTTAAAATAAGGAAGCGTTCTGAATTCACAAGCAGCACCATATTCGTGTAACAAGCGATATTGGATTACTTCAAATTGCAAATCACCAACGCAACCAATGATCTTTTTGTTCCCACCAAATTGGGTAAACAATTGAGCAACACCTTCATCTGTAAGCTGACTGATCCCTTTTTCTAATTGCTTAGTTTTCATAGGATCTTTATTTACCAGCTCTTTGAATATCTCAGGCGAAAAAGTTGGAATACCTACAAAGAAAAAGTCTTCTCCTTCTGTTAAGGTATCACCTATCTTAAAATTACCAGTATCAAATAAACCAACCACATCTCCAGCAAAAGCGTCTTCAATAATATCTTTACTTCGAGCCATAAATGAATAGGGATTACTAAATCGCATATCCTTGTCTAAACGCACATGGTGAAAATATTTATTCCGCTCAAACCTTCCGCTACAAACACGCATAAAGGCAATACGGTCGCGGTGTTTGGGATCAAGGTTCGCATGAATTTTAAAAATAAATCCGCTGAATTTATCTTCTTCCACAGCAACGGTTCTGGTAGACGTTTCACGACTCTTAGGAACAGGTGCAATACGAATAAATGTGTCGAGCATTTCTTTTACACCGAAATTATTTACAGCACTACCAAAAAACACTGGGGCCACTTTTCCATATAAATAATCATCAGCACTTAATTCTCCATACACGCCATCGATCAATTCAACATCTTCCCTTAATTGTGCTGCGTCTCTATCACCAACTTTGGCATCTAATAAAGTATCGTTCAAGTCACTGATCGAGATCACATCTTCATCATCTGCTTTTGTACTTGCCGTAAATAATCGAAGGCTTTTATCGTCCAAATTGTAAACTCCTTTAAACTCCTTACCACTATTAATGGGCCAAGTCATAGGATGCAATGAAATTTTCAATTCATTTTCTATCTCTTCCAACAAATCAAATCTACCCTTTCCATCACGGTCCATTTTGTTGATAAAAACAATTACTGGTGTATCGCGCATCCTACAAACTTCCATGAGTCTTCTGGTTTGTGCTTCTACCCCATTTACACTATCCACTACCAGGATTACACTATCCACTGCAGTAAGTGTTCGGTAGGTATCTTCTGCAAAATCCTTGTGCCCGGGTGTATCCAATAAATTGATAGAAATACCTTGGTACTCGAATGTCATTACAGATGTAGCAACAGAGATCCCACGTTGTCTTTCGATCTCCATGAAATCGCTGGTTGCGTGTTTCTTGATCTTATTGCTTTTTACGGCTCCAGCCACTTGAATAGCACCACCAAAAAGGAGGAACTTTTCTGTTAAAGTAGTTTTACCGGCATCCGGGTGTGATATAATGGCAAATGTTTTGCGCCTACTGATTTCTTTCTCGTATTTCATAATCTTTCATGCGAAGCAAAATCCGAACGCTGTAGGTGTTAGGGATTTTGATTTCAGCCTGCAAAGGTAAGGGTTGAGCGGGTTTCTCAATACTGGATCTGGGAATCAGTATATTTTCCGTTTTCAAGGTGCAAAATCCAGATTTTATCATACTCATTATCAGCCAAATTCGCATATTTAGAAGAACCTATCAGAAGGTTTACAAGGGCTGGAATTGTATTACTATGACCTACTACTAAGATTGTTTTACCTTGAATGGCTTTGAGACGGTCTGCAAAAAGGGTCTGATTCTTGGGATCGTAATTGATGATGGTAACTCCAAACTTGTTGGCAATTGGGATAGCTGTAGTTCTGGTTCTGTTAAAATTGGTAGAAAAAATACTATCAATTGAAAAAGACTTTAGCGATTCAACTAGCTTACCTGCTCTAATGATTCCCTTGTCAGATAAAGGCGGATCTGCCTGCATGGTTGTTGAACCTGCCATACTGGTATCCTTTTCTGCATGTCGAATCAAGATGATGGTGGTATTATCCTGTTTTTTTTGTGCATGTACATAAATGCCTGCACTTAAAACAAATAATAAGCCCATTAAAAATCTTTGGCACGAATTTTTCATAGATAATAATTAGGTAAAGCAGCAGAAATTTGCCCATTAAAAATAAACATTATAAACCTATCCGATGAAGTCGATCTTACTTTTATTCATTACTTGCTCCCTTTTTTCAGTTTCTAATGCACAAAGTTTTAAAACCGAGGACATAGCAAAAGGATTAAAAGAAGCACTAAAAGTTGGTACAAGCAGAAGTATCGATCTTCTTTCCAAGCCCGATGGTTTTTTTGGAAACGCAGCTGTTAAGATTTTAATGCCCCCAGAAGCAGAAAAGATCGAAAAGACATTAAGAAACTTAGGCTTTAATAAACAGGTTGATGATGCCATTTTATCGATGAACAGAGCAGCTGAAGATGCTAGTAAAAGTGCAGCACCTATTTTTGTAAAAGCAATTCAGGATATGAGTATCGATGATGCTGTAGGCATTTTAAAAGGCAAAGACGATGCTGCTACTAAATACCTACAAACAAAAACAACCGATAGTTTAACCAAGAGCTTTCGCCCTATTATTGAAGAATCATTAAAGAAAGTGGACGCAACAAAAAGTTGGAATAGTTTAGTAACACAATACAACAAATTTAGTTTTAAGAAGATCAATCCTGATCTGGCAGCATATGTCACTGAAAGATCATTGAATGGCATTTATTTACAAATAGCAGCAGAGGAAGCTAAAATAAGAAAAGACCCATTAGCTAGGTCTTCAGATTTATTGAAAAAATTATTTGGGAAGTAATGTTAGAAACCGCCAATGAGTCCGTCTAGAGAATTGGTCTTTTGAACAATACTTCTAATTTGTGTATCCAATTCGTTGGCGCTTTGGATCAGATGATCCAAGATATCTTTATTGGTAACAGTATTGTTGTTGTTTAATACTTCAATTACACCCAAGATATTTGCGAGTGGTCTGCGAACTTCATGAGATTGAATAAATGCAATATCTCGAAGGGCCTTATTTTGAGACTTTAATTTTTCTTGTACCATCACATCTTCTGTGACGTTTCGATTGGTTCCAATTAAACGAACCACTTTACCGCTTTCAGATTTTTTAACGATCGCGTGCGACTCAATAAATCTGATCATACCATTTGTGGTAATGATTCGATACAAAGCAGAATCCATTTCTTTCTTACCGCCAACTAATTCACCAATGATCTCCATCATCATATTCATATCATCTGGATGCAAGAGTTTCTTCCAGATCTTGTATGGTGAAACGTGTTCTGTATTTGCATAACCATAAATATCAAACATGGTATCATCCCAAATAACAAGGTTATTGTTTTTAAGATCGATTTCCCAAATTCCAATTTTTGCAGAGTCGGTAGCAAGTGTTAGACGTTGTAATAATTCTTCTTGTTGTTGTTGCGCTTGCTTTCTTCTAGTGATATCATTTTCAATGGTCATGAACCCTAGATGTTTCCCTTTTTCATCAAACAAAGGTTGCGAATCAACTTCTACCCATACTTGGTTACCATTTTTTACATAGCATAAAAACTCATCTTTAAATGGAAGTCGATTATCAATTGCATGACGCAATCTCTTTTTGGCATTTTCATCAGCATCAGGTCCTTCTAGTGAATACCCAATTTTTCTTCCTTTTACTTCATCTAAGTTATAGCCACTAATTCTTGTAAATCCTTGGTTAACCCAGATAATATTTTCGTCTGAATCCGTGATCATAACAGAATTGGTAGTACTGTGAGCCACTAATGCCAAGCGTTTCACTTCGTCTTGGCTATATGCTAATGCAGCTTCAACTTGTTTCTTATTGGTGATATCGAAGATGCATCCATCTAAGAAACTCACTTGATTATCTCCTTCAAACACAGCCTGACCTCTTTCAAATACCCATCTTAAATCTCCATCTTTATGCCTGATCCGATACTCTAATGCGTATTGCTCTCTATTATCGATTGCTTTCTGTATGGTTGATTTAACTATAGCAGAATCATCTTCATAAATCAATCTTGAATAACCATCTTTTCTATTGTCATAAAAATGATTGGTTGAAAAACCAGTTAGATTTTCAATCTCATTACTTATAAATAATATAGAAAAGTTTTCATCACCAATATTTCGATAGATCACACCTGGCACATGATTCACTAATGAAATGAATTGGTCTTCATTCATATTTAGTTTCGGCTGACTATGTACTTTTTCATAGTCATCTAAACTACTATTATAAGGATCTTTTTTTGTAACATCATGTCCCACACATACGATAGCATAAGCCTCACCAGAATCTTTTCTAAGGCAATTCAATTCCCATTGTGTCCAGTTATAGTCCTTCGAATCAGTTGCTTTTCGAACTGTAATTCCAAACGACTGACCGGGTTCTTTGATACAAGCTTTTGCAGCTGCATTACATAGAACTACGTCCTTACTGAATACGGTATTACTAAAATGTGAGCCGAGTAAATTTTGAGAAACAAAGGAGAATTTTTCTTGAAAGAGTGAATTAACATACAGATACCCTCCGCTCAAATCTGTAATTACTACAGAGAAGATACGGGAATGCAATAACTGTTGCGGCAGTAGATGGTCTACTTGCAGAGTATTCATTACGGGTACGGTATTAGGGATTAAAAAACATGAAAAAAATACTCATCTCATAAGAGACTTTACATTTAAATCATATTCCGATAACTAAAGTATTAAAAATCGTCATACTTTATATCAAAACCATTGATTATTAGCTTAAAATACAAAATACTTGGTATAAAAAAAGGGCTGAAATCAGCCCTTTTAGTAAAATATGGTGTAAAATTTTAAATATCTATCGCTTCGCCATATGCCACAGCGGTAGCTTCTTTTAATGCTTCGCTCATGGTTGGATGCGGATGAACTGCATTCAAAATTTCATGGGCAGTAGTTTCTAATTTTCTTGCAACAACTGCTTCAGCAATGATCTCTGTAACATTACTACCAATCATATGGCAACCTAAGAATTCGCCATATTTTGCATCATAGATCACTTTTACAAATCCTTCTGTTGCACCTGATGCACTTGCTTTACCGCTTGCCATGAATGGGAACTTACCAATTTTAAGTTCATAACCAGCTTCTTTCGCCGCTTTTTCTGTCATTCCAACACTCGCTATTTCAGGAGTACAATAAGTACAACCAGGGATATTGCCATAATCCATTGCTTCTGGCAAATGATGTATTTTCTTTTCGTTGTATCCAATAAATTCAGCTGTATTGATTCCTTCTTTGCTAGCAACGTGTGCAAGCGCTTGACCAGGACTACAATCGCCGATAGCAAAGATTCCAGCTACATTTGTTTGATTGTATTTATCAACTACAATCTTTCCTTTTTCAGTTTTGATACCCATTTCCTCTAATCCAATATTCTCAATATTTGCAACTACTCCAACCGCACTTAAAACGATATCAGCTTCTAAGAAAATTTCACCTGTCTGAGTTTTCACTTTTGCTTTAACACCAGCACCACTCGTATCAACTGATTCAACAGATGCGTTGGTCATGATATCAATGCCTTGTCTTTTATATTGCTTTTCTAATTCTTTAGAAATGTCTTCGTCTTCAACAGGCACGATTCTAGGTAAGAATTCAACGATGGTAACCTTTGTTCCCATTGAGTTATAGAAATAAGCGAATTCAACGCCGATTGCACCGCTTCCAACAACGATCATACTCTTAGGTTGCTCAGGTAAAACCATTGCTTCGCGATAAGAGATAATTTTCTTACCATCAACAGGAAGGTTTGGTAATTGCTTAGCCCTGCCACCTGTTGCGATGATAATGTTTTTTCCTTCTATTATTTGTTTAGAACCATCTTTTGCTGTTACTTCCACTTGACCTTTGGATTTGATTTTACCATAGCCCATCACTACATCGATCTTATTTTTCTTCATCAAAAACTGAACACCTTTGCTCATCTTATCTGCAACACTACGGCTACGTCCGATTACACCAGTAAAATCGTGCTGCACATTCTCAGCAGAAAGACCGTAAGCCTTACTATGTTTCAGGTATTCATAAACCTGTGCACTTTTCAACAAAGCTTTTGTTGGAATACAACCCCAATTTAAACAAACACCACCAAGACTTTCTTTTTCAATGATCGCTACTTTAAAGCCTAGTTGAGATGCACGGATGGCAGCAGGATATCCACCTGGTCCGCTTCCTAAAACAATTACGTCGTATGCCATAGCTGATTTACTATTTACTGATTGATAATTAATTTAAATAAAGGGTATTACTACCGCTTTGTGGGATGCGAAAATACTGTAAAAATGGGCAAACAGAAAAAGTGAGTTGATAAATGACTGTTATTATCGTTATTCGAAAAGAACTTTGATGGTCTGATAGAACCATTTGTTTTCCATCGCAGCCCTTGATTGCTGCATTTGCTCGTTAAATACTTGCAAGCCAAACAAACCAGCCATATTCCCATTTCTGAGGGCAAGTTCTAGATACCCCGCAGAATTGAACCAGGCCAGTTTTTCAGTACCTGGCACATCAGTATAATTATTGCTAATAGATTCGAATGCGTCATTCCTTCGAAGAAAGATCTTGAATTTTCTACCATTCCGATGGGCTTCAAATTCCTCTTTTGTTATATTAACCACTACATTTTCAAAACTATCAATAAACAAAACCTGACCATCCATCCAATCTGGGCCAATGGTAGGTCTCAATGGATAACGCTCTACAATTTGTTTTGCTTGAGCACCTTTAAAGCTGAAACTCTTATCACCCTGACCTTTTATGATACTATCAGCAATGAGCTGTGTTAACTCCAACAATGTGTTTTGTCCTCTTACGGGCAATGCCATCAGTTCTTTTGGCATTTCACCTGTAATCATGGTAAGGATGCCATTATCCGGACAAATAATGATCTGATCGTGATACTTCGCTACCAATAATTGCTTGGGAGTTGTTTCGTACAAATTAATTAAGACCAGGTGAAAAGTACCTGCAGGATAATATTTAAAGGCATTTGAACAGATATAAGCGGCCTGAGGAAAATTAGTCTGAGATAAGTAATGCGTGATGTCATTGATTTGGAATCGCTGATCCACGGAGAGAAATTGTCCCTTTATGGCACCAACGAGATAATCCCGTTGACCAATATCAGTTGTCAGCGTTAAAATGGGCATTCTAACTAAGAAACGAAAACAAGCGGTCTTTTATTATTGCAGCTCGCCATTTTTGAAGAAAAACTTGTAGACCAGACTATCAGTCAATGAAGGCCAGAATTTATTCATGAATACGGTTCTTTTGCCTGTGAAAGTCATTACAACCGATCTTTTCCTCCTTTTGATGCTTCTAGTGATAATTGCAGCACATTCTTCAGCCGACATCAAATCGCCCTCGCGCATCGGTGTATCCATCTGTGATTTACCTGCATTATTCAGTGCGACGTTGCGAATATTCGATTTGGTATAACCAGGGCAAACCCACATCACATTGGTGCCACTATGCAATAACTCGGTTCTTAAAGCCTCTAACCAACCATTCACGGCATATTTGGATGCAGAGTAACCACTTCTTCCTGGAAGTCCGCGATAGCCGGCTATAGACGATACACCTACTACTGTTCCTTTGTTTTGTGTGATATAGGGAAGAGCGAATTTGGTACAGTAAACGGTGCCCCAGAAATTGATATCCATTACTTTTCTCAGTGTCTCTAATTCAACATCAGCAACTAGAGAACGCATAGACACACCCGCATTATTGATAAGAATGTCAATAGTGCCGAAAGATTTCACCACCATTTCAATGAATTGGTGACAATCTTGTTCTTTACTGACGTCTGCAGTATGAATCAATAAAGGTTTACCTGAGTAAATTGATTGCAATTGGTATAATTTGTCGAAATTTCTACCACAAGTAGCCACTTTAGCTCCCCTTTGAAGGAAAATATCAACTAGGGCTTTTCCAATACCTTCGGAACCGCCAGTAATCACCACGACTTTATCAGTAAAATAGGACATATAGGATGTGTATAATATTCAAAATTAAGCAGTTCCATTCACCAATGTTTACAAATCTGTGAGTAATTAATATAAAATTTTAGAATAAATATTTGGCTGGTTTTGAAAAACTCCTATTTTTGCACTCCCAATTACGAAAGGGATTCTGCCAAAAGCAGGAAAATGGATCGATTTGGTAGCTCAGTTGGTAGAGCAATACACTTTTAATGTATGGGCCCTGGGTTCGAGTCCCAGCCAGATCACAAAAGCAAATAAATAGACCGCTTAAACGTTGAGTTTGAGCGGTTTTTTTATGATTTGGTGTCAAAAGTTGATACCATTTTATCAAAAAAGTCAACTCCAAATTAATTATCGATTATTATCTGTATTACGTTTTAGGGTTATCACTATATTTATAGAACTTCATTTATAACCCCCTTTAAAAGTGAATCAAAAAGGCTATAGGTCCATATCTATTTCATTACTCGTCTTAGTGTTTTTAAGCAATTCTATTATTGCGAATGCTCAATCTATTTTCATAAAGGGGAAAATTATTAACCAATTCACCAATGAAACAATGCCATTTGCAAGTGTTTTTTGGAAGAAAGCTGGATTTGGTGTTATTGCAGACAGTGTGGGGTTCTTTTCAATTAAAAAGTCTTCTTATACAATTGATACAATTGTTGCAAGTTATATCGGATATGAAGAAATATATCACCCCTATCAAGTTAAAACTGATACGGGCATCATCCTATTGACTTTTTCAAATCTGAAACTTGCAAACGATGTTACAGTAAAATCGAAATTTAATAAAGGATTGAGATGGTGGAAAAGCATAGTGGCACACAAAAAAGAGAATGATCCCTATCAATTCAATAACTATTCATATGAACTTTATAACAAATTGGAACTTGATTTGAATAATATCGATCGCAAAAGTTTCGAGAGCAACAAAATGCTGAAACCATTTGCATTTGTTTTAAAAAATATTGATTCATCTGAAACAAAACCTTTTTTACCGATCTTTTTAACTGAATCTATTTCTGACTATTATTATAGCAATGAGCCCAATAAAATCAGGGAAGAAATAAAAGCCCTTCAAACAAGCGGCATCAAGAATGAAACAGTCATGCAATTCATGGGAGGTGTAAGTCAGAAAATCAATGTCTATGAAAACTATATAACTGTCTTTAAAAAAGAATTTATCAGTCCAATTAGCAGCCAAGGAGATAAATTTTATAATTACAAAGGAGCCGATACACAGATCATCAATCATGAAAAATATTTTCATTTGTTTTTTTCGCCCAAACAGGATGGGTCAAACACTTTTAGTGGAGACTGTTGGATTCATAGTAATACCTGGGCCATTCAAAGAATCAATTTAAATATATCCCCCACTGCAAATATCAATTTTGTAAATAGGTTAAGCATTATTCAAGAATTTTCAAAAACAGGAACTGGCAAATGGATATTTGCTAAAGATAAATTCATTGCAGACCTATCTCCATTAAATAAAAATCAAATCAGTTTTATAGGAAGAAAAACGGCAACTTATAGAAATGTTCATGTTGATGACCCAATGACCGAAACCAAACTTTCAAAAAATAAAACAAAAGAAGAGGTGATCATTCTAGATAGTTCAAGATCATATTCTTACGTTTTTTGGGATACTAACCGGCATGAACCATTGAGTCTAACTGAACAAAAAGTGTATACCATGATTGATACACTTAAATCAATGCCATTATTTGTTAGGTATTCAAATAATTTAGAATTTTTGGTTGATGGTCACAGAAAATTTGGAAAAATAGAAATTGGTCCATGGTTTAAATGGATAAGTGGCAACCAACTCGAGAAAATAAGGCTTCGATTTGATATTGGAACAACCAAACTGTTTAGTGAGCACCTGCGCTTGAATGGATATTTGGCATATGGGATTAAAGATGGTGTTTGGAAAGGCAAAGCAGCTGCAGAATACAAATTCAGTAATCCAAAGGGGGTGAACATTTTTGCATCTTACACGAATGATCTGGATAATGGTAGAATTCGCTATAATGATGACGATGATGCCACAACAGATAATATGTTTAGTCAATTAATTCGGAGGCAACATATAAGACAAAAATTTTTAGGCACTGAAGCGTATAAATTTGGAGTAAGTAATGTTTGGGCCAATCAAATTTCAACAGAATTTAGTTTTAATAATTCCGACTATCATACATTTGGATATTTGCCTTCCCAAGTTTTCTTTTCAAGGAATGGTCAAAGTGTGATAAATAGTGAGCTAGATTTAAAAATTCGATTTGCTCCGGGAGAAAAAGAAATTCAAACACATCGCAGAACTATTCATATGAAAAGTTCAAACCCTGTATTTGAAGCTAAATATGGAATTGCTTTCCCCAATATTTTTCTAAGCGAATATTCTTACCAAAAAGTTACCTTATCCATCAAACAAACGATTCAAATTCCACGTTGGGGACATATTGACTACCTGATATATGGCGGAAAATATTTTGGAGATAGTATCCCTTTTATGCTTTTGGAAATTCATCCAGGGAATGAAATTTATTATTATAACAAGCAATCTTTTAACCTCATGAATCGCTTCGAATACTTTAGCGATCAATATGCTGGGTTTAATCTAGAATACAATTTTGAAAAGAAATTGATCAATCTTGTTCCTTTTCTACGTAAATCAAAAGTGCGTCAGTTTATTAATATCAAAACAGTTCGAGGCGACCTCAACTCAGCAAATCGCATATTTAATAGATTGGAGTTTGCCGATTACAGACTAAAGAGACTTAGGGGAGAAAATTATACCGAAATTGGTACGGGCATTGATAATCTTTTTAAATTTTTTAGGATCGACTTAGTTTGGAGACTGGCTCCTACTTTCGTTGCACCTCCTACTTCTACAGTTCCAAATAATCCACAAAACTTTGCAGTGTTTGGAAGCTTTAGGCTTCAGTTTTAAAAATTATCGGCAAATCAAAATATAATTAAATAGAGCTTATACTGTCCTGATAAATATTAATCTACTGGGTGACTATTTGAAGATTGATTCAAAAATCAATAAATTAGATAAATATGGAAATAAAAGTCATACTTCAATCAGTTATTACTTGTCCGAATTGTGGACATCAAAAAGAGGAAACAATGCCAACTGATGCTTGTCAATACTTTTATGAATGTGAAAACTGTAAAATAATTTTGAAACCAAAGCAAGGTGACTGTTGTGTTTATTGCAGTTATGGTACATTCCATTGTCCTCCAATTCAGGAAAATAAGAAATGTTGCTAGTGAGATTGGAATATATGAATACCTTTAAAAAAGCATTTGAATCATAAAGTAATAGAATGTCAAAAATTAAGGACCATTGGGAAAATGTTTTTGAGACCAAATCTGAAAATGAAGTAAGTTGGTTTCAACCCTACCCAAAAACATCAGTAGAATTTTTAGAATTATTCAACCTGCCTTTAGATGCTAATATTATAGATATTGGTGGAGGTGACAGTCATTTAGTAGATGTATTTTTAGAGAAAGGGTACAGGAATGTATATGTCTTAGATATATCCGAAAAAGCCTTAGAAAGAGCTAAAAAGAGATTGGGCGCTAAGGGAGAACTAGTACATTGGATTGTATCTGATATTGTTGATTTCCATCCTACAGTAAAATTTGATTTTTGGCATGATAGAGCCGCGTTTCATTTTTTAACTACTGAAGAAAAAATAAATACTTATGTTCAAATTGCAGAGCAAAGTATTAATCCTAATGGGTATTTGATATTGGGGACATTTTCAGAAAATGGACCAGAAAAATGCAGTGGACTCGAAATAAAACAATATTCAGAAACATCGATGTCAGTTCGTTTTGAAAATCAATTTGATAGAATTAAATGTATTTCTGAGGAGCATCTTACACCATTTAATACAATACAGAATTTTGTATTTTGTAGTTTTAAGAAGAAAAAAATCTAATTTAATTTTGTATAATTTGATTAATTTAATAAAGTTCAAGTGAAACATTTCCGATCTAATTTGAAAAGTTCTTTACATATCTTACAAATTATGCAAACCGGTATACATCGGTTTAAACACTCTAGATAATTATACTATATTAGCTTCTTGGCGTTAGGGTTCGATCTCCAGACAGATCACAAAAGCCAATCCGAGGAGTGGCTTTTTCTATTTTCAAATTTATTAAAAAAAGGTTTAATCCTTCGCCGAAGCTTTTAATAGTAGACATCCATGGGGAGGAATGTTTTGGTTGAAATATTTTTTATACATACCAATATCTTTTTTCTTCCATAAATCTCTAAGAATAATTTCTGTTTTGTATCCCAAAGTAGCAATATCCAATGTTACATTCTGAGTGGTATCCGATATATTAAACATCCCAATATTAATGTCTTTACTGTTTGTTACTTCAGATGTCCAGATCATCGTTTTATCATCCTTAAATAATTGCTTCGGATTCCTTCCAGTTTGATTTACAGCAATGACCTCCTCATTTGTGAACAACTTCTTTTCAATTTCTCGATTCTCTGGCAGATTGCCTCCAAGTATTAACGGTGACCGATAAATACTCCAGAAACTAAAATGCGTATACAATTCATTTTCATTGAATCGACTATACCTTTCTTCGCCAACTGGCCCACGCTTTGATAATTTACCAATTTGAATCATATCACAATCAGGCCAATGTGCATTATCCCCAACTCCTTCCCAATTTTTGGCATACTCAAACATTTTCAATAATTGTTTCCAGTCGTCCCAAAAATCGTCGGCCATCCGCCACATATTGGTATATTTTTTTACATGGCTTGATTTGGCAACAGGGGTTTCACCTGGTGATACACTTAAAACAATTTGTCTGCCACAATTTTGAATGGCTTTTTGATAACCTTCAATTTCAGCATCCTTATATTCTCGTGAAATATCATCCACTTTAATAAAATCTACTTCCCATAAAGCATATAACTGAAGAATCGAATTCAGATATTCCTGAGAACCTTTTTTATGCATATCCAATCCATACATATGATTCAACCATTCACATTTGGAAGAAGTGTCTGCAATTTTATCGGATGTAATTCCATCCGTGCCTAATACAGGTGTTTTTGCCCATACTGCTTGTCTGGGAACGCCACGCATTACATGGATCCCAAATTTCAATCCCAAGGAATGAACATATTTACTCAATGACTCAAACCCATTTCCCTTGAAGGCTGAAGGAAATTTATTTACATGGGGCAATAGTCTTCCATAATCATCCATCGCTAACCAAGGCACTGAAGATCCATCCTCCAATTTTAATTGAAAAGGGTTACCTATTTTGCTTCCAGGAGGGTTATCATAAGACCATAAGAAATCAACTACCACATATTCCCATCCAAAACTCTTTAAATTTTTAGCAATATAATCGGCGTTTTCTTTCACTTCATTTTCATGCACAGCAGAGCCATAACAATTATAACTATTCCAACCCATCGGAGGTTTTCTTGCAACCGGTGTTTGTGCATTTACAGAAAACACAAATACAATTGCAAGAATCAGTATTGATATCTTCATCATAAATAATTTAATAGTCATACGTATTCATCAAACAGATAAGTTCTCCATTTTTTATATGATTGAAATCACATGTATGATCCATTTGCAGGTTTAAATTTGCAGCATCATCGGTGTAATTATAATATTTACAACTCAAATTGAATAAATCTAATTTACATATTAAATTCCTTGCTTGCTTATTAATAATTGCATTTTTTGCTCAAACTTTCAGCAAAGGGCTCATTATTGCCAATTACTATACCAACACCCAAGCCTACGCTAAGAATTGCATCAATAAGGCAAAACCTAAAATGCATTGTAATGGTAAGTGCCAGATGATGAAGAAATTAAAGACGGAAGAGAATAAAGACAGACAAAACCCAGATCGAAAAAATGAAGTAAAAACAGATCTGTTGTATTTTGCCCAGATCAAACAACAAATTGCATATCAGACAATCCTTAATAAAAAGGTATTCCCTCTTGTACAATACAAATTAACTCAAGACATTTCAGCTGATTTTTTTCATCCACCTAGTGCTGCCTAGCATCCATTTCTTTTTATTGTTTTTTATTTACTCATTCTTCTAATTTATAGCATGAAAAAATATTTCATTGCTGCTATCTTTTTGATGGCGGTTTCAAGTTCATATGCATGTAGCATTTGCGGCTGCGGTGGTGGTAATTTATATATGGGATTGTTCCCGAATTTCAAATCCAAGTTCTTTGGCCTTCGTCATAATTATAGCGAATACCATACTTCTCTTTTAAATAACCCTGATCAATATAGCCATAACTTTTACAATACCGTTGAGGTATGGTCGGGCTTCAATATCGGCAGACGCTGGCAGGTATTGGCCTTCCTACCCTATCACTATAATATTCAGAATGATGACGATATGGGAAGAACAACAAAATCAGGCTTAGGCGATATAACTCTAATAGCCAATTATAAACTTTTTGCTACCCCATTTTCATCACATGTTCCAGGGAATGTTTCTCATGAATTATGGATCGGCGGCGGATTTAAATTACCTACAGGCGCATTTAAAGTGGATGCGAATGATAGTACTACAACATTGGCCGACATCAATAGTCAGATTGGTACTGGAAGTCTGGATCTTTTTTTGAATGCAAGACACACAATGGAAGTGAACAATTTCGGGATCAACAATTCAGTGAATTTTAAAATTGCATTGGCAAATAATCAGGGATACAAATACGGTAATAAGTTAACCGTAAACAGTATCGCATATTATAAAATCAATAGCAAGGCAGTAACCCTGATGCCGAATACTGGATTATCTTATGAAAAAACTGCAGGAAACAGTTTAAATGGAAGCAAAATTATTTTGAGTGATGGTCTATCAACAGGTTCTTATGAAACTGGTGGTTCTGTATTAGGGCTAATTGGCGGACTTGAAGTGAACATCAATAAAATTAGTATTGGAGCCAATATCCAAACACCGCTTTCTCAAGATTTTGCAAAGGGGCAGACAAAGCTAACTATTAAGGGCATGGTACATATAACCTTAGCATTATAATGATGAAAAAAATGTATGAGATGGCTATGCCTCCATTGATTCGGAAATAGCGTTAAGTTGTTAAATACTGATTACTATAAATCAGATTTTTTCAATGCCATTACAGCATAGTTTACCGCCCTTGCTGTAATGGCCATATATGTTAAAGATGGATTTTGTGTACTGGTACTTACCATACAAGCACCATCTGTTACAAATACATTTTTACAATGATGCATTTGATTCCATTCATTTAAAAGAGAGGTTTTGGGATCCTTACCCATTCGCACACCTCCCATCTCATGTATGTCTAAACCTGGTGCTTGTTTTGAATCTGATGAATGGATATTTTTACAACCTGCCGCATCCAACAATTCTGAACCTACCACTAAAAAATCCTTTAATGATCTTTCATCATTCTCATCATAATCAATAGACGTAATTAATTTCGGTATTCCCCAAGCATCTTTTTGGTCAGTACTTAAGCGAACATGATTGGTCTCTTTGGGGATAGTCTCCCCTTGCATCGCCATAAATACATTCTTTATACGCTGCCCCAATACCTTCAACATTTGCCCTTCCTCTTCCTGCACCAAAAAATACCATGTACCCTCTTTGAAAATCGGTTTCTTGTTTGTGTACATTTCTAAAATTGGGCATCATTGGCTGAGTTGGACGGCGCCCGGAATAATAACTATCTAAATTTCCGTCAATAGTTGCACTTATATTTCCTCGATAATTATGAAAGGCAATAAATTTCCCCAATAAACCACTGTCATTTCCCAGTCCATTTGGAAACCTCTTCGAGATAGAGTTTAATAAAATCAAATTGGTATTTAATGTGGAAGCATTTACAAAAATTATTTTCGCATAATAGACTGATTCTGTTTTAGAAATTCGATCAATTACACGTACCCCTTTGGCTACTTGTTTGGTTTCATCATAGATGATAGAATGTACAACTGAGTTGGTTTTTAACGTTAAGTTGCCAGTCTTTTGAGCCCAAGGGATGGTAGAGGCATTTGAACTAAAATAACCTCCAAATGGGCAACCTCTTTCACACAAAGAACGAGCTTGACATTGTTGCCTTCCCTGTTCAATATGGATCGGCTGTGGTACGGTTAAATGTGCACATCTGCCTTGTATCACATGTCTATCATGAAACTTGTTCATGATAGCTGATTGCATTTCTTTTTCTACACAATTCATCTGCCAGGGCGGTAAAAAAGATCCGTCAGGTAGCGTATCAAGTTTATCATAATTACCACTGATCCCTGCAAATAGTTCAACATGTGTGTACCATTCAGCTAGGTCGTTATATCTAATTGGCCAATCGCCAAAACCATCACGAGCGGGGCCTTCAAAATCGTATTTACTCCAACGTTGCGTTTGTCTGGCCCACAATAACGATTTCCCTCCTACTTGATAACCCCTTATCCAATCAAAGGGTTTTTCTTGTATATAGGGATGCTCTGCATCTTTTACAAAAAAATGATCGGAGCTTTCATTATAAGCATAACACCTACTGACTATTTCATTTTGATTTGTTAAAGCCTTGGTTTTCTTACCCCGATGCGTAAAGTCCCATGGATTTTTTGTAGCAGTAGGATAATCTTTTAGATGCACTACATCATTGCCTCTTTCTAATAATAAAGTTTTTAACCCTTTTTCGCATAACTCTTTTGCAGCCCAGCCGCCACTTATTCCAGAACCAATT
>JAPLEO010000035.1 GCA_026391125.1 Bacteroidota bacterium | reverse complement strand
AGTCCATCAGAAAAGTTAGCCGCATCCCTTGAGGTGCTCAAAGCGCTTCAAGAAAATGGTGAGATTGCTATAAAAAGTAGTTCATTCACTAGAACACACAAAGAGCGATTAGTAAAACATGGGTTTATTAAAGAAGTATATGTTGGATGGTTCATTATTTCATCCCCCGAACAGGTTGCTGGAGAAAGTACTGCATGGTATAGTTCTTATTGGACATTTTGCGCCCAATATTTAACTTTTAAATATAAAGATCAGTGGCACTTGTCTGCAGAACAATCTTTAAAGCTTCATGCAGGTAATTGGGTTGTTCCTAAACAACTCATCATTAAATCGCCCAAAGCAAATAATTTTAAGACAGATCTACCATTTGATACATCGCTGTTTCATATGAAATCTACTTTACCCAATAAGGCTGAGATGGTAGTTATTGATGGACTAAGGGTATTAAGTTTATCTAGTGCTTTAGTGAAAGTTTCATTAAATGGCTATGCTCAAAATGATGTTGATATACGAACTGCATTATCGCTAATAAAAACGTCTTCAGAAATCTTAGAAATATTATTAAGCGGTGGACAATCCATTATAGCCGGAAGACTGGCCGGGGCATTTAGAAATATTAAAAGAGATAGGATTGCTGATGATATTATTAAGACGATGCAAAAAGTTGGCTACGAGGTTCGAGAATCAGATCCTTTTAAAAATAATTTAGAAATATCATTTACTTCAAGGGATATTTCTCCTTATGCCAATCGACTTAAAATAATGTGGTTGGAGTTTAGAAACTATATTATTGAGAAATTTCCAACTGCACCCAGTTTGCCCACTAACATTGAAAAATATATTAGTGATGTTAAAGAAATGTATGTGACAGATGCATACCATTCTTTATCAATTGAGAAATATAAAGTTACTCCAGAATTAATAGAAAAAGTTAGAAGTGGTAGTTGGAATGCAAAGGGAAATGAGGAAGATCGTAAACAGAGAGATGCCATGGCTGCTAAAGGATATTGGGATGCTTTTCAAATTGTTGAAAAGAGTATTCGAAAAGTACTAGTAGGAGAAAATGCCGGCAAAGTGTTGGATGCCGACCATGGTGATTGGTACACTGCTTTATTTGGAACAAGTGTTGTGTCGGGTATATTAAAACCGTCCGACCTAGCAGGATATAGAAATCATCAGGTATATATTACCAACTCAAAGCATGTTCCTTTAAATAAAGAGGCTGTTAGGGATGCCATGCCAGTTCTGATGGAATTATTAGAACAAGAAAGCGAAGCTTCAGTACGAGCCGTATTAGGTCATTTTATTTTTGTGTTTATTCATCCTTATATGGATGGCAATGGTAGAATGGGAAGATTTGTTATGAATTTAATGTTAGCCTCAGGAGGTTATCCATGGACCGTAATTCCTGTTCAACAAAGAGAAGTATATATGAAATCATTGGAGGAGGCAAGTGTGCATTTAAACATTAAACCATTTGTTGAATTCATTAGCCATTTAGTTAGTGAAAGTATTCAAGGGAAACCTGTTGCTAAGATTTAAAGCCACTGTCTCTTCAAGGAAGAAAGACGATTCGGAACCCTCATCGTTTTGGATGGAGCGGTTATTGCCATAGTGCATAAAATGGAACAGCCCAGAGGTTGTTGCCAAATGGAACTACTTCTTTCCCAGCGTATAGTACAACGCCACCCATAAAATCCTTTCCTGTTAATTCTGCAAAAACTTGGATGCCTTTGAAATCGGTCATGGATACAGATTCTGACTTTTTTACTTCAATGGCAAAGACTGATCCATCTGGTTTTTCGAGAATAAAGTCTACTTCCTTTCCATCACTAGTTCTAAAATGGTAGAGCTCTGCTTTAATGGCGCCATTATTTAATTGTTTTATAATTTCAGTTGCGACATAGTTTTCTACAATATGCCCAAATAAGTCTGGCTTATTGTTTGCAATATCAGTTAGGTTAAGATCTAACATATGGCAAAGCAACGGTGTGTCTATCAAATAGCCCTTCGGTGCTTTTACTAATCGCTTACCAATATTTCTATGCCATGGATTAATGTCAACGGTTAGAAACATCATTTTTAAAATATGCCTGTAGGTTTTTGTTGTTACGGAGGTTAAACCTATTTCTCGGGCAAGATCTGAATCGTTTAATAATCCGCCAGCTCTAGTGGCTAGGATTCGTAATAATTGTGGCAAAACAGAGATCTTTTCCAATTCAGCAATCTGCTTTACATCTCTTTGCAGCATGGTTGTTAAATACCCATCCAGCCAATCTGCCCTGAAGGATTCCTCTTTTCGAAAAATTTCCGGGAAACTTGCTAATTGTATCGCTTCTAATAGCTTGATTCCACGATTGGTCATCGCAGTGAAATCTAGTTGCATCAAACGTGCAAGTCCATTTCCCAAACCTTGGCTAGCTTCTGCTGTTGTGAAAGGGTATAGTGTAAGGATGTTCATTCTACCCACTAGTGGATCCGACAACTTGGGAAGCGATAGTATATTCGCCGACCCAGTTAAAAGGTAATTACCATTCAATATTTTTTTGTTTGCCAGACGATCTTCATCTACCAATACTTTTAAAGCTCGAAATAGTTCAGGAACCATTTGTACTTCATCAATAATTAATGGTTTTGGATAACCTGCGAGAAAAGCTTCGGGCGCTGAAGTTGCCGCCGCCATTGTGGTTGGCCTGTCGAAGGTTACATAAGATGCAGTTTTGCCTTTTCTACCTATTTCTACTGCGATGTCGTTTACGAGCGTGCTTTTTCCGGTTTGCCTTGCCCCGTTTAAAAATACTACGGGACTTACTTTTAAAGCATCTAGTAGTCGTTTTTTTATATGCCGAGGGATCCGTTTCATTTTGTAAATATAAAACATTGTTTTAAATATTTTAAAGAGTCATTTTAAATTTGCAAGAAAAACCACCCGCCCATCGCTCAGTCGCTCGGGCTGCCCTCCTATACGCAAGCGTGCAGGAGGGCAGCTTTATTGAAGTGATTTAACTATTTACTTTTCAATCTTTTCCTACATTTGCTTCAATGGGCATTCCTGTATTTAATATCATTAATAAGTCTAATAACCCGCTGCCGGAATACGCTACTGAGGGCTCCTCTGGGATGGATATTCGGGCTTTTGTGGAAAAGGCCATCGTTTTGAGTCCCATGGAAAGAGCTTTGGTGCCTACAGGTTTGTTTGTAGAACTCACCGAAGGATACGAGATTCAGGTGCGACCTAGGAGCGGATTGGCCATCAAGCAGGGCATCACCTGCCTGAATTCCCCAGGAACCGTGGATGCTGATTATAGGGGAGAACTGAAAGTGATCTTGATCAATCTTTCGGTCGAAACCCAAACCATCCATTCTGGCGATAGGATCGCACAACTGGTGGTTGCGGAAGTAGCGAAGGCAAGATGGAAGAACGTTCAAAGTATCAATGATACTGAGAGAGGAGCGGGGGGGTTTGGGAGCACAGGAAAAAAGTGAAGGGTGAAGAGTGAAGAGTGAAGAGTGAAGAGAGAAAGTTACCAATAGGAAAACGTTAGCCTCAGACTTCAGTCTGAGGGTATCTAAGAGGAGGAAATAAGATAAGAGATAAAAGATAAGGGTGAAGAGAGGAGGAAATAAGATAAGAGATAAAAGATAAGGGTGAAGAGAGGAGGAAAAATTTAAAGGACTAAAATATTTGCAGATGAGACATATTTTGATGGGGATGATGGTGATTGGATTGGTGGCTGGGGGCTGCCGGTCTACTAAGAAGGTTCAGAAGATTGAAAAAGATATTTTTAAGGCAAAAGATACCGCCACTACGGTGGTGATTGCTGAAAAACCGAAAATTGATTCTGCCGTTCTTGTGCGCGACATCATGAGCAAACTCATGAAACACAAGATCGAGTACACTAGCTTTAACGCAAAGATCAATGTAGATTATGAGGGTGCCGAAACTAGTCAGAAGATGACCGCCTACCTGAGCATGAAGAAGGATAGCAGCATCTACATTAAGATCGCAGTGTCTCCTTATGGCGTGGTGAAAAACATTTTTGTGAACAAAGACAGTGTCATCCTCATTACTACTAAGGGCGAGAAATCGATCGAATATCGTACCATCAACTATTTAAAAGAATCGGCCAATATTCCTTTCGATTTTTCAACACTTCAAGATATTTTGATTGGCAACCCGATCTTCTTAGACAGCAATATCGTTTCTTACAAATCTGGTCGTGAGCAATTGCTGGTTTACATGATCGGCGACCTATTTAAAAACTTGACCACACTCGATAATACCGATTTCAAAGTAGTGCATAGTAAACTCGATGATGTTGACGACCAACGTAACCGTACCTGCGATATTACTTTGACAGATTATACTACGGTGAATGGTTATCAGTTTGCAACCAATCGTAAGATCTCGGTTTCTGAAAAATCGAAACTGGATATTTACCTTGAATTCAAGACCTATGAATTTAATACGCCTCTGAGCTATACATTTCCAATTCCGAAGAATTATAAAGTAAAGCAACAAACCAAAAAGAACTAGCGTTCTTAGGGTAAGCTAGTAAAAAATATTGAGCATGTGTAAGAAGGTTTCCTGTTTATTGATTTTGCTGATGGGTTTTTGGATGCATACTTATGCCCAACAACCATCGAGAGACGACCTCCAAAAAAAGGAACAGGATCTTCGAAAAGAATTGGCAGAGCTCAACAATATGCTGGTGCAAACGCAGAAGAATAAAAAATTGTCGCTGAACCAACTGGCCATCATCAAGAAAAAAATTAATCAGAGGGAAGACTTGGTGAACACCATCAATAAACAAGTACACCAGCTCGATGAAACCATCTTCAACAATGAGCGCGACATTTATCGCCTCGGCAAAGAATTGGATACGCTGAAAATTAAATATGCCAAGAGTATTGTATTCGCCTATAAAAACCGGAGCAGTTACGAGTATTTGAATTTCTTGTTCTCTGCTGGAAATTTTAATGATGCGATCAAGCGAATTACTTATTTAAAAAGTTATCGTCAGAATAGAGAAACGCAAGCTTCCACCATCAATAAATCGGAAGCGCTGTTAAGGGATAAGACCATCAGTCTGAGCAATAATAAAAAGGAAATGAGCAAGACTTTGACCAAACAAAGTGAACAGCTCAAAGATTTACAAGCCGATAAAAAAGAGCAGGACCAAGTGGTAGCTCAATTAAAAGGTAAAGAACGCGAAATAGGAAATCAAATTCGCGAAAAAGAAAAGCAAAGGCAGAAAATGCAGTCCGCCATGTTAGCCATTATTCGTCGTGCAACAGATGAAGCTAATCGAAAGGCTGCTGCAGCAAAAGCAAAAGCTTTAGAAGATAGTAAGCGAAAAGATTCGGATTCTCCAAAAGCCAATGATAACGAGGGTTCTAGTACTGCAGCGAATCCTCCTGCTGCCAACACCCGCCCTAAACTAGGCAACGAAACCGTAACGGGTGTTGTGTCTGCAAACGGTGCTTCTGACAGAGCATATTCACCTTTGGAATCAACCCCTGAGGGTCGCGAAACTTCTATTAAATTTGAAAACAATAGGGGCCGTTTACCATGGCCTGTTGATGCAGGAATTGTAACCATTCATTTTGGTACCGAATCAATCCCAGGCACAAAGTTGAATCAGAAAACTGATGGGATTGAAATTGCATTGCCACGCGGCTCATCTATCAAAAGCGTTGCTGATGGTATTGTTTTTTATGTGGGTGATATTGGAGGTGAGCAAGTAGTTTTTATTAAGCACGGAAAATATTTTACCAGTTATAGTCATTTGTCTAGCATCAATGTTTCTACAAATCAAGAAGTTAAAGCCGGTACCCTCCTCGGGAAATCTGGTGTAGGTCTTGATGGCGAAGGAGCGCTTCTCTTTATGGTAAACAACGAAAAAGGAACATGGCTTAATCCTGAATCTTGGCTTAAACCAAGGCGATAGGACATTAGATAAAAGATAAGAGATAAAAGTGAAGAGAGGAGGAATTAAGATAAAAGATAATAGATAAAAGATAAGAGAGGAGGGGAAGATTGTGAGATAAGAGTTAACCCTTAACTTACCCGCTTTTTCTCCTCTCTTATCTTTTCACTTTTATCTTTTATCTCTTCACTTGTTCTTTATCTCTTCACTTTTTAGGCTTTTTAGGATGACCATAAAACTATTTTAGACCTATTGCTTCTATTGGATGCCTGTCGTAGGTTTATGGTATGAAAGACGATAAAAAAGGTCCGCTGCATACTAAGAGTTACCAATTTGCCATTGAAATTGTAAGGCTATGTCAACAATTAAGCGCTGTTAAAAAAGAGTACATTTTATCCAAACAAATTATACGTTCAGGCACAGCAATTGGTTCATTAATTCGTGAAGCTGAATTTGCTTCATCAAGGCTAGAATTTATTTATAAACTTACTCTTTCGTTAAAAGAGGCGAATGAGACCATCTATTGGCTGCACTTACTTTTTGATACTGATTATATTACAAAACTCCAATTTGAGAAGCTTAAGCCTGAGTGTGAGGTACTTATTTCAATGCTTGTGACCTCAATAAAAACGGCGAAATCAAATACTTGATTTCTAAATTTGTAGTTTTACATGGAAAAAAAGAAAGTACTATGTCACACAAAATTATCCATACTAAAAAAGAGTACGAGGCTGCTTTAGAGCGAATGGAACAGATCTTCCATGCAGAAATTGGTACAACTGAAGGCGAGGAAGCAAATATGCTTTCATTGCTAATTAAAGACTATGAAGATATCCATTACCCTATTGACAAACCCGATCCATTGGCAGCAGGAAATTAGATAAAAGTGAAGAGATAAAAGTGAAAAGAGGAGGGTAAGATTATGAGATAAGAGTTAATACTAACTTACCCGCTTTTTCTCCTCTCTTCACTTTTATCTTTTATTTCTTCACTTCTTCTTCCTCCTCTCTTCACTTTTATCTTTTATCTCTTAACTTAAGCGACTGCCCTATATGATCTGATTTTACTTACAGATATT
>JAPLEO010000033.1 GCA_026391125.1 Bacteroidota bacterium | reverse complement strand
TCCAATCAATGACATTATTCGTCCACTCAGCTTTGTAGGACGCAGAAACGCGAATATAATTATCAGTATACCCCTCCATCATCCCATTCTTCTCAAAATTCTCGAACAATACCTTTCTAGTTTCACCACTATGTTGGGCGGTGAAATATTGTAGCTTTTGGTAGGAAAGGTTTCTTAAGACTTTATTTCTTGTGTTTCGAATATGAATTGGAATCACAGGCATGATCTCTAGTGCCTTTGTATCGGGCCTTTCAGAGTAGGTGAATACGTGTAAATAGGAAACATCTAATTCGTGTAGGAACTGAAATGTTTCTTCGAAATGCTCGTTTGTTTCACCAGGGAATCCCACGATCACATCAACTCCGATACTGCAATGCGGCATCAGACTTTTGATCAATTCCACACGTTCTTGGTATAATTCTTTTTTATACCTTCTGCGCATCTGCTTTAAAATTTCATTGCTTCCGCTTTGTAATGGAATATGAAAATGCGGCATGAACTTTTTACTTTTCGAAACCCATTCTACTATTTCAGGAGTCAGCAAATTGGGCTCGATCGATGAGATTCGATAGCGTTCTATTCCATCCACATCGTCTAAAGCTTTTATGAGATCGAAAAAGTTTTCATCATATTTTAGTTCGCCATCTGCACCTTTTCCAAAGTCGCCCAGGTTAACCCCCGTCAAAACAATTTCCTTCACCCCATCTGCTGCCAACCCTTTAGCATTGCGTAATACATTGGCCACATTATCACTCCTGCTTTTTCCGCGGGCCATTGGTATGGTACAGAACGAACAGTTATAATCGCATCCATCCTGTACTTTCAAAAAGCTTCTAGTCCGATCGTTCATCGAATAAGATGCATTAAAACCAGTTACCGAATCAATTTCACAACTACAGATTTTACCAGCATCTCCTTTTGTTAATTGAGAGATATGTTCCATTATATTGAACTTCTCGGAAGCTCCTAACACTAGATCTACTCCGGGAATCCGAACAATCTCTTCTGGTTTTAATTGTGCATAGCATCCCGTAATTACCACAAAGCTTTCTGGTGCTTTGCGTTGGATGCGTCGCACCAATTGGCGGCACTCCTTATCTGCATTATCGGTAACGGAACAGGTATTGATCACATAAACGTCGGCCAGGTCGTCAAATTCCTTTTTCTCAAAACCCTTTTGTTCCATCATTCTTGATAGAGTAGAGGTTTCTGAGAAATTTAATTTACAACCCAGTGTGTGAAATGCTACCGAACGCTTCTTTTCCATAAGTCGGCAAAGATAATGCCTTGCTAGTAATTGGCTATCTGATTGGAATATTTGGGCAATTTTTACCGAAAAGCGTAAACTTGTGGTCAACCTAAGCGCATGAATTTCAAAAAAATTGGTCCCTTATTGTTGCTAGTTGTATTAGCAATATTGGTATTTACCGTAAAAAACTGCCAACAATCAAACAAATCCCAGATAAAGAAAGGGGTAAAAACTGAAGTTGTTACTGATACCAATACGCTGCAAGAGCCTGTTTCAAGGGGCTTAAATAGGCATCCCTTGACAATGCATTATTCAAAACATGCGAAGTGCAGGATGGATTGTAGACATATCGATGAAGCAGAAATAAAAGACATTCTTGAACACGGTACAATCAACTATCGAAAAAGTGAATTACAGGGCGAACCCTGCAGGAAAAAATATGCGGTGGAGGGGCTATCGAAAGACGGGCAAAAATTGCGGATCATCTTTGCACCATGTGGCAATGAAATGACCGTCGTTACTTGCATCGATCTGGGTGTAGAATGGACCTGTGATTGTAAATAAGATGTTTTTGATAGGGCTTGATAATCAATTAATTCCCCATTGCCAACCTTAATCAACGTTAATAACCTTAAAGGTTTTCTTAAATCTAATAAAATGGGCTACTGTTTTTTCGATTTTAGGATTATTAAGGTATGTTTGCCAGTCTTAAAAAACCAAAACCAATATGCAGTTTAATCGGATTAACAATATTGTTGGATGGGCAGTTGCTTTGATAGCTTGTACCGTTTATGTTTTAACCGCAGAAGCCGGTGGTAGTTTCTGGGATTGTGGAGAGTTTGTAAGTAGCTGTTTTAAGTTACAGATTCCACACCCGCCGGGAGCTCCTTTGTTTGTGATCCTAGGTCGTTTCTTTATCATTTTATTTGGAGATAATCCAATGACAGCTGCAAAAGCTGTGAACGTGATGAGTGCTTTAGCTAGCGGATTTACCATCTTGTTTTTGTTCTGGACCATTACCCATTTTGCTCGCAAGATCATGTTGGTAAAAACTACTGATTCATTAAG
Source organism: Bacteroidota bacterium (assembly GCA_026391125.1). Classification (GTDB taxonomy): domain Bacteria; phylum Bacteroidota; class Bacteroidia; order Chitinophagales; family Chitinophagaceae; genus Sediminibacterium. Next base: position 10,319 of record JAPLEO010000033.1, on the reverse strand, counting down.
TAGTTACCAGATCTGGTCGATCATGGGCGCAGGTGCGATTGGTGCATTGGCTTATACATTCTCTGATTCGTTTTGGTATAGTGCTGTTGAAGGTGAGGTATATGCATTATCATCTTTCTTTACAGCCATCGTTTTCTGGGCAATTTTGAAATGGGAAAACCATGCAGATGAGCCTGGCGCAGATAAGTGGATCGTTTTCATTTTCTTCATGATGGGTCTTTCCATTGGAGTTCACTTATTGAACCTATTAACCATCCCAGCAATTGTGATGGTGTATTACTTCAAAAGAAAACCATCATTCAATTATGCAGTGATTCGTAGTTGGTTTATTCGCATAGTAGCTGTTGGTGGTGCTTTGGCATTTTTAGGTGCCTTGGTTTTAGCAAATGGGGAAGTAAACGAAGACCGCGGTTTAACACTCGATGCAACAATGGGCGGTTTGATGATACTCGGAACGATCGTTGCTATTGGTTTGCTATTTGTTGTTGAAAAATGGAATAAGGAAAAGAAAGAACACAATGGTGGCATTTATATATTCTTTGTGATCGGTTGTGTAATTACTGGATTAATTCAAGTTGGCGTTATTCAGTACACTATTAAGGGGGCAGGAAGTTTTGACCGTTGGTTTGTAAACGGATTTGGTTTGCCTTTCTTCAGTGGATTCGCCACATTCTTTGTATTGTTAGCAGTTGCTATCTGGTATGGCTTACAATACGCAGCAAAGAAAAATTGGGCGTACATGCGCCTAGGAATTTGGTCATTGGCATTTATGTTGTTAGGCTATAGTACCTATATCACCACCATGATTCGCAGTAATGCCAATCCTTCTGTAGATATGTACAATGTAGATAACCCAATGAGTTTAGTTGGTTATTTGGGTCGTGAACAATATGGCGATTTCCCATTGTTATACGGACAAAAATTTAATGCACAACCTGTTGATTTGAAAACAGGGTCAATGAAATATGAGAAAGCTCGTAATAAGTATATAGAGATCGGACCAGATCGCAGATACTTGTATCAGCCAGAAGATAAAATGCTTTTCCCACGTGTTTGGGATGCTAGTAATGATCAGAATCATGCTGATTATTATGCGTATTTCTTAAATATCAATCGCTTGAAAGATGGCGGTTACGATCGTTCTCCCAATCAAGCAGATAATGTGAAGTTTTTTGTTGGGTACCAATTCTATTGGATGTATTTCAGATACTTTATGTGGAATTTCTCTGGTAAACAAAATGATGTTCAGGGCATGTTTATTGGAAATGTTCGTGATGGTAACTGGATCACTGGTATTCCATTTATTGATGGTTTATTATATGGCGATCAAAGTGCGATGCCAGATAGTTTGAAAAATAATAAAGCGAATAATAAGCTATTCCTATTGCCGCTGATCTTAGGATTAATTGGTTTATACTATCAGTTTAAACAAAAAAGCGATGATGGCGTAGTGAATTTCTTGATGTTCTTCTTTACTGGATTTGCTATTGTAATTTACTTAAACCAAGCAGGCTATCAGCCACGTGAACGTGACTATGCTTATGTGGGATCCTTCTATGCATTTGCTGTTTGGATTGGTTTAGGTGTGTTGAAAGTAAGAGACTGGTTTACAAAATTCCTTTCTCAAAATGTGGCTGCTATTTTAGCATCATTACTTTGTGTACTAGCAGTTCCAACGCTAATGGCACAACAAGAGTGGGACGACCATGATCGTAGCAAGAAAGTTTTATCTCGAGATCTTGCAAAAGATTATTTAGAAAGCTGTGCACCTAATGCGATTTTATTTTCATTTGGTGATAATGACACCTATCCTTTGTGGTATGCACAGGAGGTAGAAGGAATTAGACCAGATATTCGCGTTATCAATTATAGTTTATTAGGAATCGATTGGTATATTAACGAATTACGTTATAAAGTAAACCAGAGTGATTCGATTGATGTGATCTGGAGACAAGATCAGATTGAGGCAGGTAAGAGAGACTATGTAGTATATAGTCCTAGACCAAATATTCCAGAAGATCGATATTACGATTTGTATGATGTGATGAAGAATTATGTGGGTAGTGATGATGCTGATAAAATGGATGCTAGTAGAGGATCAGAACCTTTGAACAGTTTCCCTGTACGTAAGTTCGCTGTTCCTGTTGACGTTAACTATGTTTTGAAAAATAAAACGGTTAATGTTGGCGATAGCATCATGAGTGAGTTACGTTTTGATGTTCCTAAAACATCATTGATGAAGAACGATCTGGCAGTTTTGAATATTATTGCAGCTAATAAATGGGTACGACCAATTTACTTCACAACTCCTGATTTGAATCTTGGTTTTGATCAGTTCTTACGTAGAGATGGTTTGAGTCATCGTTTAGTGCCTGTTGCAAATAGTCGTGTAAATACAGACTGGATGCTGGCTAAATCACTCAACGTATTTTCATCAGGAAATGCAAATGTGAAAGGTGTTTATTTTGATGAAGAAAATCGTCGTCACTTAAATACCATTAGAAATGCATATGCTGAATTAGCCATCGATCTTTCTGCTAAGAACAGAAAAGAAGATGCAAGAAAAGTGTTGAATAAAGTTGATTCAATGATGCTCGATGAAAACTTCCCTTATGGAATGGCTAGTAGGGGTAACATGCACAACAAAAATTCATTATTATTCTTAGAAGCTTGTTTGATGGCTGATGATAAAGCCTTGTCAGATAAAGTGGCAGCATCAGTAAAGAAAGACTTACAGCAGCAAGTTAAGTTCTGTAATTCATTAACAGGCGATAAAGTAGATCAGATGGCTGATGAAAAGAGAATGGCAGAGAGTTATTTGAAAGGGTTAGAACAAATTGAAGCCATGTATAATCCAAGGATTCAAATACCTGGGAAAATGATGGCAGCAGATTCGGGAAAACCGGAAAAAGTAGCTCCAAAAAAATAAAATTAAAGGCCGGGAAAATATCCCGGCTTTTTTTTACAACCAATTGCTGTCATTTCTGTTATTCTTTAAGTTAATTTCATTTTCCATTATTAGAAATGCTAGGACACAGATTTATACACTTTGACCCGAATGACGACGCTAAGTCGAAATTTGAGCAATTGCTCGACATATTTACGCAGTTGTTAACCTATACCAATGGAGACGCTGCAGAGGCCCTTTCGTGGCTAAATGAACTAGACAAACAGTACCATTTAACAGACGACGATTATGGGATGGGAGATTTTATAGATGAATTGAAAGAGAACAACTACATCAAGGAGAATGAACAGGATGGGAGTTTCAAGATCACTAGCAAATCGGAACAGACCATACGCAAGAAAAGCCTCGAAGAGATTTTCGGGAAACTTAAAAAATCAAAACAAGGGAATCACCAGACCTTCAAACTTGGTCAGGGTGATGAGATCAATCCGGATACACGCCCTTTTCAGTTTGGAGATATGTTAGAGCAAATCGACTTTACCGAAAGTATTCGCAACGCACAGATCAATCATGGGGTGGAGAGTTTTCAAATGCATGAAGAGGATTTGCATATAAGAGAAAATGATTTTAAAACACAGACATCTACTGTATTGATGATCGATATTTCTCATTCCATGATCTTGTATGGGGAAGATAGAATTACTCCTGCAAAGAAAGTAGCCATGGCATTGAGTGAGCTTATTACCACACGCTACCCGAAAGACACATTAGACATCGTTGTATTTGGTAATGACGCGTGGAGTATTGAAATCAAAGATCTTCCTTATTTACAGGTGGGGCCTTATCATACGAATACCGTTGCGGGATTGGAACTGGCGATGGATTTATTGAGAAAAAGAAAGAACCCGAATAAACAAATCTTCATGATCACAGATGGCAAGCCTACTTGTTTGAAGATCGGGAAAAAATATTATAAGAATAGTTTTGGGTTAGATAGAAAAGTAGTGAATCGTTGTATCAATTTGGCAGCTCAATGTAAGAAGTTGAAAATAGCAATTACAACATTTATGATTGCATCTGATCCCTATCTACAAAACTTTGTACAAGAATTTACAGAAACCAATCATGGCAAAGCTTATTTTGCCTCATTGGATAATTTGGGTGCGTTTATTTTTAAAGATTTTGAAAGCGGTAAACGCAAGACAGTTTATTAATTAAGATGATCATGGCAATGAATAAAGAAAACATATTTACACTCGGGCAGCTCATAAAAAGTGGTTACAAAACTAAATCTGTAAAAGAAGAAATCAGGGATAATCTGATTGTTTCTATGCAAGAGAAAGAGAACCCATTTGAAGGGATTTTGGGTTATGAAGACACAGTGATACCCGATACAGAAAGGGCATTGTTGAGCAGACATAATATTTTGTTCTTGGGGCTGCGTGGTCAGGCTAAAACAAGAATGGCACGTCAGATGGTTGACTTGTTGGATGAGTATATTCCCATCATTGCAGGTAGTGAGGTAAACGACGATCCTTTGAAACCATTGAGCAAATATGCGAAAGATAAAATTGCAGAATTTGGGGATGAAACGCCGATACATTGGGTACATAGACAAGAGCGCTATGGAGAGAAACTAGCTACACCAGATGTAAGTGTGGCGGATTTGATCGGAGATATCGATCCAATAAAAGCAGCAAATTTAAAGTTGAGTTTTTCTGACGAAGAAGTAATTCACTATGGGATCATCCCAAGAAGCAATCGCGGCATTTTTGTAATTAACGAATTGCCAGATTTGCAAGCCCGTATTCAGGTGGCGTTATTCAATATTTTACAGGAAGGTGATATTCAGATCAGAGGATTTAAGCTTAGAATGCCTTTAGATATTCTATTTGTATTCACAGCAAATCCAGAAGATTATACCAATCGTGGAAGTATCGTTACACCGTTGAAAGATAGAATTGAAAGCCAGATCTTAACGCATTATCCGAAAGATTTAGAAACCTCACTTGCCATCACAGAGCAAGAATCGAACTTGTTAGATGTTCAAAAAGAGAAAGTGAGTATCAGTGATCTGATTAAAAGATTGGTAGAGCAAGTGGCATTTGAGGCAAGGAATAATGAGTACGTCGATAAGAAGAGTGGCGTAAGTGCAAGGCTTACTATTGCAGCGTTTGAGAATGCTGTGAGTAGTGCAGAACGAAGAGCCATCATTCATCATCAAGAGAATACACAAGTTTGGATCAGTGATCTACAAGGCATCATACCAGCGATCACTGGTAAAATTGAATTGGTGTATGAAGGAGAGCAGGAGGGACCTTACCAAGTTGCCGTTCAACTATTAGACAAATCGATTCGCACTAATTTTGTTCAATATTTTCCCAATCCCGATCAAGTAAAAAAGAAAAGGGCTACTGGAAAAAAATCAGCAGACGAAAAAGAAGTAGAGAATCCTTACAAATCCATCATTCGTTGGTTTGATGGTGGAAAGCATTTAGATCTTTTACTAGACATGAAAGATGAAGATAAGATCCTGGCTTTATATCAGGTAGACGGATTGTATGGCTTTGTGAAAAAACACTACCCGCAAGCCAACGAAAATGAAACCGCACTTCTCATGGAGTTTGTGTTACATGGATTATCATCTTTTTCAATGATCAGTAAAAAAACTTTGGAAGGCAGAATTGAGTTTAAAGACTTAATGGGTAGCATGTTGAATTTAGGATCACTGAATTTAAATGCCGATGATGATGAAATTGATTTTCAATAAAAAAAGTGCACTGACTTGGCTAGGTAATTCTAAGAAGTAATTTATTTACGCAACTTATTTTCTGCGTTCAATTTTTTTACTAATTGTTCTAAGAATATTAAATCATTTCCTTCAGTTTTTCAACAACATATTCGATCTCTGATTCAGTATTGTGTTTGCAGAAAGAGAATCTAACTGTAACGCGGTTAGGGTCGTTTTTAATCCCTCTAATTACGTGAGAACCTTGATCAGCCCCACTGGTACAAGCGCTACCACCACTAGCACAAATATTATTGATGTCTAAATTGAACAATAACATTTCACTCTTATCAGTTTTTGGAAAACTTGCACTTAAAACTGCGTACAAAGAATTGCCTTTAGGATCTCCATTAAAATTTGTACTAGGTATATTTTTTTCAAGCGACTCCATCATATAAAATTTGAGCCCCTGAATTTTTTCTTTATCGGTCTCGTGGTTTTCAGAAGCCAATTCTAAAGCTTTTGCAAAACCAACAATGCCATACAAGTTTTCAGTTCCGGCACGCATATTTCTTTCCTGACTACCTCCATTTATAAATGGTTTGATCTTGATCTGCTCGTTGATGTATAATATTCCAGCACCCTTTGGGCCATGAAATTTATGCCCCGATCCTGTAATAAAATCAATTGGTGTATTTCTAAGATCGAATGGGAAATGTCCAACTGTTTGCACCGTGTCGCTATGAAAAATGGCATGATATTTTCTGCAAATATTGCCTATCGCATGTAGGTCGATCATGTTCCCAATTTCATTATTGGCATGCATGAGTGTAACCAAGGTTTTTTCAGTACTACCAGATAAAAGCTCTTCAAGGTTCTCAAGATCAATATGTCCATTATCGAGAAGCTTTACAAAACTTAAAGAGGCTTCTCCATTTTTTTGTAAATAATTGACAGTATGTAATGTTGCGTGGTGCTCAATTTTAGAAGATATGATATGCTTGCAGCCTAGATCTCTTACTGCAGCTGTTATGGCAGTGTTACTACTTTCTGTACCACCACTAGTAAAAAACATTTCAGCAGGATGTGCATGCAATAATTTGGCAACAGATTTTCTGCTGTTTTCAATACCCATTCTGCTTTCTCTTCCATAACTATAAATAGAGGAGGGATTGCCAAATCGGGTAGTAAGATAAGGCATCATGGCTTCTAGAACCTGTGGGTCTAAAGCTGTGGTGGCTGCGTTATCTAAATAGATTCTTTCCATAATTGCTTAAAATAAAGAAATCCTGCCTTGCAGGACCTCTTTGGTCTTTACCTATCACTAGGATAGATATGTCAACTAATTATTGTGCTTCATTAATGTCTTGCATCAACCTCTTAGCAATATTTGCTGCAGTGGTTTGCAAGTTGCTTTCAGCATAAATTCGAATAATGGGTTCGGTATTACTTGGTCTTAAATGTACCCAGTCGTTATCAAACTCAATCTTCAATCCATCGATTGTATTGATGGGTTGTTTTTTATATTTATTTTCAATGACAGCGAAGATTTTTTTCAAATCAACACCATCATTCAATTCTATTTTATTCTTACTGATAAAATAATCAGGGTAACTGCTCCTTAATTGTTTCGCTGACTTTTTCTCTTTTGCTAAATGCGTTAGAAATAGAGCAATGCCAATCAACGCGTCTCTTCCGTAGTGCAGATCTGGAACAATAATTCCTCCATTGCCTTCTCCGCCAATTACAGCGTGTACTTCTTTCATTTTATTAACCACGTTCACTTCACCAACCGCACTAGGGTAGTAGCTACCACCATGTTTTTCAGTAACATCGCGCAGCGCTCTTGTTGAAGATAGATTGCTAACTGTATTGCCCTTTCTGTTTTTAAGAACATAATCTGCTACGGCTACCAAAGTGTACTCTTCCCCAAATAAACTACCGTCTTCACAAACAAAACATAAACGATCAACATCAGGATCAACAGCAATTCCTAGGTCAGCATTTGTTTTGTTGACTTCATTACACAATTCATTCAAATGTTCTGGTAATGGTTCTGGGTTATGCGCAAATTGTCCGTTTACCTCACCGTTTAATACAACAATATCGGTAAGTCCGAGTGCTTTTAATAATGCAGGAACTGCAGTAGCCCCAGTGCTATTAATAGCATCTAATACAATTTTGAAATTGGCCTTTTTAATCGCAGCTTTATCAACCAGCGGATAATTTACCACTGCATCAATATGTTTTTGAAGTGCCAAATGATCTTCTGTGTGAGAACCTAATTCATCTACACCCGAAAAGTTGAAATCCTCCGCTTCAGCAATTTGCAAAATGATTGCACCATCATCACCACTAATAAACTCACCCTTATGATTCAATAATTTTAAGGCATTCCATTCTTTTGGGTTATGGCTTGCTGTAAGAATAATTCCACCATCAGCTTTTTCAAACACAACAGCCATTTCTACCGTAGGCGTTGTACTTAATCCTTGATCAATAATATCAATACCAAGTGCATTTAAAGTGCTGATCACTAATCTTTGTACCAGCTCACCGCTAATTCTTCCGTCTCTTCCAATCACCACTTTTGGGTTCCCAACTGCGATATTTTCACTTTTTTGATTTTTTAACCAGGTACCATATGCTGCTGTGAATCTTACTACGTCAAGTGGACTCAAAGTGTTACCAGGCTTGCCTCCGATAGTTCCTCGGATCCCTGAAATACTTTTAATTAATGCCATTTCTTACTATGTTTTGCTCAGTGCAAACATAATTCAAAATATTGTTTGATTCGGAATCCTATTTTTGTGGTCTAAAGTGTGCATATGCAGAAGTCGTGGTTTAAAGATTGGTTCAATTCTCATTATTATCACCTATTGTACCAACATCGTGATGAAGAAGAGGCTTTGGGATTCATTCAGAGGCTGATTTCGCACCTAAATCCAGCTCCAGGCGCTACAATGTTAGACGTGGCTTGCGGCAAAGGAAGGCATAGTAAGGCATTAGCTGATAATGGGTTTGATGTAACTGGAATTGACCTTTCTGAAGAGTCTATTACGGAAGCAAAGGCTCAAGAGTCAGATAGCCTGCATTTTTATCAGCACGATATGCGCTTGCCTTTTTGGATCAATTATTATGATTTTGCCTTCAATATGTTCACCAGCTTTGGATATTTCAAAACCAAAAGGGAGCACGATAATGCCATTAGAACGATGGCTCAAAGTCTGAAACCAGGAGGGATCTTGGTGATCGATTACCTAAATGTTCATTTTGCTGTGAAGACCCAAGAGTCGATTGCCGTTAAAATTGTAGAAGATATTCATTTTCGGATTAGCAAATGGAACGATGAGCACCATTTTTTTAAACAGATCCAAATAACAGATAGCAACAATAAAAATCCGAAACACTTGCATACCGAAAGGGTAGCCAAGTTTTCTTTAGGCGATTTTACAGAAATGCTTTCATATCAGCACTTGCAAATAAAAGAAGTGTTCGGAGATTATCAACTTGGAAAGTATGATCTTCAAAATTCACCAAGGTTAATCATTATTGCTCAGAAAAAAGGTTAATTTGTAATTGATGAATGCATTTATACAACAGATTTGGCAATGGTTAAATGCTTGGGATACTGCTTTGTTTCTGCAAATCAATGTTACTTTGACCAACCCGTTATTTGATCGGATTTTGCCCATTTGGCGTAATGCCAACACATGGGTGCCACTCTACCTTTTTTTAATTGTTTTCTCCGTAGTGAATTTTAAAAAGCAATCCTTTTTTTGGATCTTAGGTGCTGTAATGACCTTGGTACTCACAGATCAAATCAGTAGCAGTTTCTTTAAACCTTTTTTCGAAAGACCAAGACCCTGCAACGATCCCATTTTAATGAGTCATGTGCGATTATTATTGGATCATTGTTCTGGTGGATACAGTTTCACTTCTTCTCATGCCACCAATCATTTTGGATTCGCAGTGTATGTTTTTATGACGCTCAGAAAAGTATTCCATAAATGGAGCTACCTATTTTTGATCTGGGCAGTCACGGTAAGCTATGCTCAGGTATATGTAGGTGTTCATTATCCATTAGATATACTTTCTGGGGCATTAATAGGATCATCTATTGGATATGCCAGTTCTCAAATATTCGTGCGTCAATCAGGGCCAATCATTCTTGAATAAAAAATCAACTAAATGATTTCGAACCGTTTTTTTTACAGCGTTTTATTTTTCAGTTTCATTGTCTGCATTGCTGGAATGTTATTGATTCCATTGATGGATATTGATGCTGCGCAATATGCTTCGATCAGTCGTGAAATGCTGGAAAGGAAATCGTTCTTACAATTTTATGAAAACGGCAGGGATTATTTAGATAAACCGCCCATGTTGTTTTGGTTGTCGGGTCTGAGTTTGAAAATTTTCGGGATACATGATTGGGCGTATCGCTTACCCTCTTTTTTATTTATCATTATTGCTGTTTATGCCACTTATCGATTCAGTTTATTGTACTATCAAAAAACGGTCGCACAATTAAGTGCCATGGTATTGGCTACTTCACAAGCTGTTTTTTTAATCACCCACGATGTTAGGTGCGATACCATGTTAATGGGATGGGTCATGTTGAGTATCTGGCAATTGGCAGCATGGTTTGAATCTGGCAAATGGAAATACTTCATAGTGGCATTC
>JAPLEO010000152.1 GCA_026391125.1 Bacteroidota bacterium | reverse complement strand
GGAAGTTTATATCCATTATGATATTGCTTTAATAAATAAGCATCATTGATCGACTGATCTGTGAAACCTAATTTGGCTTTATCCCAATAAAGTTTCTGTCCAGAGCGATAAGAAATATTTCCCATTTGCGCAACGGTTGCAACATGTGCCCCTGCTTGAATAGAACAATGCAAATCAGCCACATTTCTAGACTTAACAATATCTACAAAATTCACCCAATGTTTTTCAAGTCCATTATCAGATGATTTTTGATAAGGCTTACTTACTTTGTTTTTGCCTTGGCGTTCTTCAATTACTTCCCATCCTCCCCGATTTAAAATGAGGGTACCATTATTGCCAATAAATGCGATGCCATGATCGCGGTTATAAGAACCATTGTCGATACCCATGGCCGAATCCCAAACCAAATTAAATCCTTCAAACTCATATAGAGTAGTAAGGGTATCAGGTGTTTCTTCTGCTAATTCTGGATAAGCATATTTACCACCCAATCCAACAATCGATTTAGGCAATTCTGCTTTCATTCCAAGCAATGCATAATCCAATAAGTGCACACCCCAATCTGTCATTAACCCACCTGCATAATCCCAGAACCAACGGAAATGGAAATGAAAACGACTAGCATTGAAAGGCAAGGTAGTAGCGGGTCCTAGCCATTGTTTGTAATCAACTCCAGCAGGGGGCAAACTATCTGCCACAACTGGTTGAGGGCGCATCCAACCCTGATAACACCAAACTTTTACAGTACGGATATTTCCTAAAACGCCAGAATGTACATAATCAATTGCATCTTTAAAATGCTGCTGACTTCTTTGCCACTGACCTGCTTGTACAACTTTATTATACCGCTGTTGAGCAGCCACCATGGTTCTGCATTCAACAATAGAATTTCCAACGGGTTTCTCAACGTACACATCCTTCCCTGCCTCACATGCATGGATCATGATCAATGCATGCCAATGATCGGGAGTGCCGATGATCACGGCGTCTATATCTTTCTGCTCTAATAGTTTTCTATAATCTGAATAGATCTTAATTTTTGAAGTATTGTAACTCATTCCAGCTAATTCCTTAAGCCTTGCATCAATAACTGTACTATCAATATCACAAACTGCTATCAGATTAACGCCTGGAATTTTCAAAGCTGCTTTCGTATTTGCCCATCCCATTCCATTAATGCCAATGGCACCAATATTGAGTTGGTCACTTGGAAGAATTCGATTTTTGATGATCGTAAAAGCTTTGCTATCAAACGCAGATGCAAGTAAGCCTCCGCCGATCAGCAGTGAAGACTGCTGGATGAATTTTTTTCTTGATGACATGGGAATCGTTTTTCTGTTAATCGATTAACTATACCAACATTAAGATAAATAAAATATTTAATGTGGACCATGCAAAATTTAAACAAACTCAATGGTAGGAGATTCTTCCCAATGCATCATTGCATTAATAAATTTCAATGCCTGATAGTCTTTGAGCTGATTTTGCCGAATTTCTTGAGTTTTGATCTTATTTTCACTCAAGAGCAAAGCTCGCTTCGTGCCTAGTAGCAATGGATTGGTGGGAGTAACCCAATCATTTCCATCAAACAAAACGATGTTTGCATAACTAGCATCTTTAAGAACCCCATCTTTAGCAAAGATCACTTCATCTGTAGGAACAGATTTTAGGGCATCATTGATCCAGGTTCTATCTGTAAACTTGATCGCATAATCATTGCTACCAATATCCCAGATCGTAAAAGATTGGATAGCTCTGATCTGATAAGGTTCAAAAGAGATTTGAATATTTCCCTTCAGATCGTACATGATCTTACATTTAAAAACAGCATCACTGATGGCTCCATTTTTGGAGGCTTCACTTTTAAGATCAATGCTTGTTATATCTAAAGTACACCTCTCACCAAATTGCAGGAAAGTTCGTTCCACTCTTTGTTGATGGAAAAATAAATTTTCAGCAACAGCATTACTATAACGTATGGTTTCAAAAAATGGGAACATATACTTTATCGATCATTTCTTTGTATTCGTCGGCCAGATTACTTTGAAAGGTAATTCCACCACCACTTCTATAAATATTATTTGCTTCAATGTATCTAATTAAAACACAACTATCTAAATTCTCACCATCAAAATATCCTGCAACACCAGTATAATAACCCCTTTCGCCTTGCTCCACTTTTTGAATGATCTCAACCGTTTTTTGCTTTGGCGCGCCTGATATAGACCCCGCAGGTAATAGTTTAAAAAGGATATCGCCGATCTGTTCCTGATAATTTGCAGGTAGGGTTCCTGTAATTTCAGAACTGATCTGTCCGATCACTCCAGTCTGGGTTTTGATCTCTTCATAAAATCGAAACTTAGAGACCGAAACATTATTGGCCACTAAGCTCAAGTCATTTCTGATCAAATCAACAATCGTAGCATGTTCTGCAATTTCCTTTTGATCGTTTAAAAGAATTTCTCTAGCATTTGGGATGGTTGCATCAATGGTTCCTTTCATTGGATAAGAATAGATGCTCCCATTTTTAATGCTAATAAAAGTTTCAGGAGAAAAACAAACGAATTCGTCTTTGAGCCAACAACTATATTTTGATTGAACACGATGAAAGATCTCCTCTAAACCAAGATCAATTTCAATAGGTGTTTTTGTGGTGAGATTAATAAGAAAACTATTGCCATAAGAAAGGTTCGCCATCACTTCATCAAATTTTGATCGATAAGCTTCGATACTGATGGGATGTTTGATCAAATTAAAAATAGATCGGCTATTTAAGGCTGATCCACCCATATAATTTTTTAAGCCTTGAAAATTTATCTTAATCGGTGCAGAAGGGTCATCAAGTTTCCAACACAATGGTTTTTTGCATTCAAAGTCGATCAGGAAAATAAAAGGAGTTTTTTCCCTCCCCCATTTATTTAAAACTTCATGCATTTGTATCGGTTTTCTATCTACCAGCAAAGATATCTGCTGAAGTGCTACAAAAACAATAAGAGAAAATATTATATTACAGATTCTAGATGGCACTACAATTATCTTTGCACTATGGAAAAAACAAAAAGTCCAGATCCCTTGCATGGCAAAACGCTTGAAATGATCGTTACATTTCTGGTGAACCATTATGGATTTGAGGAACTAGGAAGGCGTATCAGCATCAATTGTTTTTTGGATAATCCGAGCATCCAATCAAGCCTAAAATTCCTTCGCAAAACGCCTTGGGCAAGAACAAAAGTGGAACAACTATATATCGACAGTTACAAAAACATCACTACCATTTAATAGATCTATGAATAAATATTTATTAGCCATCATTGCTATTGCATTCCCAATATTGCTATTCGCTCAAAAAAAACAAGTTAAGAAAACAGTACCTACACCGGCACCTGCTGTAACTGCAGCAAAAATTCAAGCACCGCTAAAACTTTGGTATGAAAGTCCGGCTAACTATTTTGAAGAAACCATGGTATTGGGTAATGGGATGAAAGGGGCCACTGTATTTGGGGGCATCTCAACAGATAAGATCTATTTGAATGATTTAACGCTTTGGTCGGGTGAACCAGTGAATGCCAACATGAATCCTCAGGCTTACAAAAACTTACCCGCTGTAAGAAAAGCGCTAGAGGAAAAAAATTACAAGAAAGCAGAACAACTCATCAAAAAATTACAAGGAAAATTTTCAGAATCATATGCTCCTTTAGGAACTCTGTTCATTAAAATGAATGACGACCCTTTTATCACTGATTATTATCGGGAGTTAGATATTGATCAAGCAGTGGCAAAAGTAAAAACCACTTCAAACAGTAATGTGATCGAAAGGGAATACTTGGTTTCAAATCCCGACAACATCTTTGCAATTCATCTGATCAGCAAAAGAGCAGGTGCTCTAGGTTTCACTATTCATTTTGAATCGCTGCTAAAGTTTCAAAAATCAACCAATAATAATAGCATCGTAGTTCAGGGTGTTGCACCAGTAAAAGCTGATCCCAGTTATCTTCAAAAAACCGCTAAATCTGTTGCATTTGACACAAAAAAGGGAACTCGCTTTTCTGCCAATATTAAAATTCAGTCGAGTACTGGAAAAATTTCCACCACAGATTCTACTTTAAGTTTAGCAGATGCCACAGAAGCTACCATCTATGTTTCAATGGCTACTAGTTTTAATGGCTTTGATAAAGATCCAGTTACGAAAGGGTTAGATAATGTGGCAATTGCTAATACGCAATTAAACAATGCTTATCAAAAAGGTTGGACCGAGATCAAGAAACAACACATTAAAGATTACCAAAGCTTCTTCAATCGTGTTCAATTAAAATTGGCGAATAAAGACACTGTAAATCTTCCAACAGATAAGCGTTTAAAAAGGTATGCAACAGGTGCTTCTGATCCTTATTTAGAAACACTGTATTTTCAATACGGTCGGTATTTATTGATCAGCAGTTCGCGTACAACTGCCGTGCCTGCTAATTTACAGGGCTTGTGGAATCCCTATATTCAACCGCCATGGTCTAGTAATTATACCATGAATATTAATGCCGAAGAAAATTATTGGTTGGCAGAGAACACCAATCTTTCTGAAATGCATCAACCCTTTTTACAATTTATTGGAAACCTAGCAACAACGGGTAAAATAACGGCTAAAACATTTTACAATATGCCAGGATGGGTAACGCATCATAACTCAGATATCTGGGCGATGTCTAATCCGGTAGGCAATTTCGGTAATGGAGATCCAAGTTGGGCCAATTGGGCAATGGGTGGTACTTGGGCTTCTGCGCATTTATGGGAACACTATTTATATACGCAGGATAAAGAGTTTTTAGAACACAAAGCATATCCTTTAATGCGTGGTGCTGCAGAGTTTTGTTTGGCATGGTTGGTAAAAGATAGCAGCGGTCAATATATTACATCACCTTCCACTTCACCAGAAAATACTTATAAACTGCCAAATGGATTTGTTGGTGCAACCATGTTTGGTGGCACTGCAGATCTGGCGATGATCAGAGAATTATTTTTAGACATTGTTGCAGCACAGCAGGTATTAAAAAACGATAATGATTTTGCAGCTAAAGTAAATCTTGCATTGAATAATTTACATCCGTATCAAGTTGGCAAAAAAGGAAATCTACAAGAGTGGTATTATGATTGGGAAGATTCAGATCCGAAACACCGTCATCAAAGTCATTTGTATGGATTATTTCCAGGCACACATATCACTACCGAAAAAACTCCGTTAATTGCGGCAGCAGCAAAGAGAACACTAGAAATAAAAGGTGATGAAACTACGGGCTGGTCGAAGGGATGGCGCATCAATTTATGGGCACGCTTAAAAGATGGAGATCATGCTTATAAAATGTATCGCGAGTTGTTGAAGTATGTAGCACCAGATGAGGTCAGAGAAAATTATTCAAATGGAGGGGGCACTTATCCGAACTTATTAGATGCACACCCACCTTTTCAGATTGATGGAAATTTTGGTGGAGCCGCTGCAGTTGCAGAAATGTTAGTACAATCAAACTCCGACTATATAGAATTGTTACCTGCTCTTCCAAAGGCTTGGCACTCAGGCGAAGTAAAAGGATTAAAAACAAGAGGTAATTTTGAAATTGATATGGTTTGGACTGCAGGAAAAGTTACCACCTTAAAAATAAAATCATCTACCCAAGCCAGTGCTAAAGTGATGATGAATGGGAAGTTAGAAACGGTAAAAACGAGCAAATAACAGCAAGAAATAATGAGTTCCTGAGAAATATTATCTATCTTAGAAAGACCTCATTAACTGCTTTATGAAGCGAACATTTGCCTTGTTCTTCACCTGGTTTGTTATTCTTATAACATTGGGAATTCAAAGTTCCGCCCAAAAGAGTCAAAAAGAAACCAAGCGTCTGTCAGTAATTTTTGACACAGATACCAATAACGAGTTAGACGACCAACACGCAATGGCCTATTTGTTTTTTAATAGCCAACTATTTGATACAAAAGCAGTAACCGTAAACGCTACCAATAATGGAAGTAATATAGAAGCCCAATATGCTGAAGCAGAGCGTATCATGAAGCTATGTAAGGTTGCTGATAAGATTCCCTTATTAAAAGGCGCAAACGGTTCTTTTACTGATATTGAAAAAGACATTTCTAATCCACAATTTGATGGATTCAAAGCCGTAGACTTTATTATTCAAGAATCTAAAAAACACAAAAAGGATAAGCTCGTTGTAATTGCTGTTGGCAAACTAACCAATATTGCACTTGCATTAAAAAAAGATCCTTCCATTGCAAAATATATCCGTTTGGTTTGGTTAGGGGGTAACTATCCTGACCCTGGAGAATATAATTTAGAGAACGATATTCCATCGATGAATTTCATACTTCAATCGAATATTGATTTTGAAATGGTTACTGTTCGTTATGGAAAAAAAACAGGTACAGATGCTGTTAGTGTAACAAAAGCAGAAGCATTAAAAAATATGCAGGGTGCCGGACCAAAAATAACTACTCCCATCATTGGAAGACATGGCGGAGAATTTTACTCATTTGGAGAATACAGCATCAACCTATTTGAGCACGTAGACTTTTATGGAAACCCACCTTCAAGAGCCTTATTTGATATGGCAGCCGTAGCGATTGTAAAAAATGGGAGTTGGGCTAAATCGTCAGTGATTCCTTGTCCAACAATGGTCGATAAGAAGTGGGTTGATCAACCAAACAATCCACACAAAATAAAGGTTTGGGAAAATTTTGATAGAGAAAAAATAATTAAAGACTTCTATCAGTCAATGCACCAATCATTGAATTGATACAATCTGTTGAATACAAATTATTGGATTTTTACTTTTAAATTAAAATGTTATGTCTAAAAAGTTGTTTTTGCTGTTCATGGTAATCGTACCATTTAGTTTTATTAGCACTCAAGTAAAAGCTCAAAGCAAAGCGAGTACTATCGTTGTAGATGGACTTGATGAAGATTGGAAAAACAATGTTTTCAATGTTGATTCTGCAAATGGATTCGAATATTCTGTGATGAAGAATGATACCCAATTGTTTTTTATCATTCGATTTATCAATAAACTTAATCAGATCAAATCGCTTACCACAGGAATGCAGATTGGTTTTGATATGTATCAAAAAAATAAATCTCAGCAGTATATATATTTCCCGCTAGATAATAGCTCAAAGGCTAATCACTTAGAAAATTTGGCAGATCTAAGTATGATGCAATATTCATTGTTGTTATTTATCACTGAATACGAATTAAAGAAGTTTACCAACGGCAATGGTGTTTATAAATACGATGCAGAGAATCCAAACGGGATCAAAATTGCATTTGCAGCCAATAAAGAGGATATGCTAGTGTATGAATATTCCATCCCTCTTGAATCTTTAAGAAATAAAAAAGACGCTCCAGGATTAACTTCCACTCAGGTTGAAATTGAAATTTTTATTCCAGCATTTAGAATGCCATCACAATCTACTTCAACTGGCAACGAAACAGGAGCATTTAACACAAGATTTGGAGTAACCCCTTCTGCAAAACAAAACAAAGTACCGAGTCGCTCAGGCTCAGGCGGACCAAATCAGAATTCCGATATAAAAACCCAATACAAGGATTTTTTTGAGACTACAAAAAAGAAGATCCTCATTACATTTTAATATTGACAGATAATACATCCAAATGAATTTCACTACAGCCTCCTCCACCAATAGAGTTGGGTTTAAGCTAAACGGTAAATTAAAAATATTTTTAATTATATTTTTATGTTGCTGGTTAAAGACTTTTATTTCTACTCCAAACAGAGCCAATTGGTTTACAGAAAACACGCTGACATTTATTTTTCTGATTTCGCTTTGGGTAAGTCATAAGAAATTTAAATTCAGTGATCTGAGTTATACCATGATGACGGTTTATTTATTACTCCATATATATGGTGCAGAATATACCTATGCAGAAAATCCTTTTGGATATTGGTTAAAAGATCTGTTGCATATTAACCGAAATTATTATGACCGAATTGTGCATTTTAGTTTTGGGTTTTTACTAACCTATCCGATGAGGGACTATTTTAAAAATCATTTTGGTTGGCCGAACTGGGTTTGCTGGACATTACCCTGTGAAATTACCCTGTCGTTCAGTGCCATGTATGAGTTATTAGAATGGATGGTAGCAGATATATTTTTCCCTTCCGAAGGTGACGCTTATTTAGGAACACAAGGCGATATCTGGGATGCACAGAAAGATATGGGAATTGCATTTCTAGGTGCAGTTATTGCGATGGTTTTGTTTAGTACCATCAAACGTTATTATAAAAAGACTTCCCTCAATTAAGTCTACTTTTGTAGTGTATTTCAAAGCATTACATTTTTGATGGAACAGGAAAAAATCATAGAAGCAAAAGAGTTGGGCTCACTTTTATTAGATGTGGGTGTGTCACTATTAAGTTCTGGTGCCAGTTGCAGTAGAATTAGGATCACCATGAGAAGGTTAGCTACTGCCTATCATTATGACGCACATATTTCTATTGCACCTAAATCAATATCACTGACTTTAAATGTAGAGAAAGAATATGTGATTTTTAATGGCATGCGAAGTACTCCATCACAGGGAGTAAATTTTAAGACCATCTCAGGTATTAGTAGGTTAAGTTGGGAAGCGGTAGAAAATGAATTATCTATTCATCAGGTAAGAGATAAATTAAATGCTTTATTAGCGCTACCACATTATCCTAGAATCATCATATTAACTTTTGTAAGTTTAGCTGGAGCAGGATTTTGTTTTTCATTTGGCGGGAAGTTACTAGAAATGATCATTGCATTTGGAGCCACTTTTTGTGGGTTGTTCATTAGGCAGGAAGCCATCAAAAGAAAATTCAATCCTTATTTCTGTGTCTTCTTCGGCTCGCTTACTGCTTCAATGTTTGCCGGAGCATTTATTAAAGCAGGTTTGAATATCAATTTCGAACATGCTTTCGCCACATCGGTATTGTTTTTAATTCCTGGAGTGCCATTGATCAATTCATTCACCGATTTAATTGATGGTAATATTTTAAATGGAATTGTGAGAGGGGTGAATGCATTAATGTTTTCCATGGCCATAGCATTTGGATTATTGGTGACCATGATCATTTACAATTTGAATTAACGAATATGGATTGGATATTAATTCTTAGTACAGCATTTTGGAGTGGTTGGGCCGCTCTTGGATTTGGAATCCTATTTAATGTTCCTCCTAGAACATTATTTGCATTATGGATTGGAGGTGCCATAGGTGTATTAATCAAATTAACCTTGTTACAATTTTCAGTGAGTGTTGTATTAGCCTCTTTTATTGGTGCATCAGCAGTTGGCATGTTAAGTATTCCAATTGCTCATAAACGACATGTACCTCCTATGATCTTTGCAATTCCTGCTGTAATTCCTTTGATACCGGGAGTATTTGCTTATCGCACTATGTTGGGATTAATTAAATTAACTGGAACTATTGGAGCAGATTACAACCTGATACTTTCTGAAACTATTAATAATGCTGCAAAAACTTTATTCATTATCATGTCGCTCGCAATTGGCGTAGCCATTCCCATGCACGTCATGCGCAAAGAATCTGCGAAAAATATTCGGTTATAATAAGTGACTCAAATTAATGCAGGGTCTTTCTAATCAATTTCATATTCAACTCCATCACCGTTCCATGGTGTTCAAAATAATATCCTGTGATACCAACACCGGGTTGAAATTGAAAGATGCTATGATCGGGATTGGTCATGTATTGTATTTCTCCAGAACTCGTATCACTGGCCGACTTTTTTACAACCCAGGCATACATACTATCTTCTCTTTGTGGCATTTCGGGATCTGCTCCCCATGTCTTGCTTTTAGTGAGAGGGAAGTCAAATAGTATTTCCTGACTATTTCGTAGCTCTACTAACGAATCATTCTGGTTTCTGATCCTCGCAATTAGAGTATCTATGTTTTCAGCGCTACAGAGGTAAACTTTGTTACTGTCTTGCAACAAAACTAAAGTGCCCCTTTCTGTCTTTCCATTATACCATACCAAATCTGTTGGGAAGCCTTTAATTACTGCAGCAATATAAGCCCCATGATGAAGGGTGTCTACCACTTCCATCGTCCATTCAATTTTTTGAGTGATCAACGAATCCATTACTCTATCATGGTATTTGATATTTGCTTCATAAACCCACTGATTGCCTTTATCTAAAGGGAATATTGGTGTTTGCTTTTTTGTTTCTGGTTTAGTATTACATGCGATCACAAAAAAACTGCAAAAAATAAATGCTATATATTTCATAGTTGCCTTTTTAAATTATTTGTTCCAAAGTAAGTATTCTACCAATAATGCGTCATTATATGCCGGGCAATATTGGTTAAAGTATAAAGCCTTTTTAAAAAGAAAGGATAAGATCTTTTTACCAGTTCCTTCAAAATAACCAAGCATATCGCCAGTAAAAAATGCAAGATCATTATGTTCGATCATTTGAATCAACTCATTATAAGCGGGTAATTGGATATATGGCGAAGTATATCCAGATTTTTGCATAGAGGTACTAAGAATCATTTGTTCTAGCACATTACTAGATTTTCCATAAACTGTCAATGCGTCTTTAAGGATTTCCGATTTATACAATTCTAATTCAGGGATAGGCTTAATCGACATTAGTTTTAAGAGATGATAGATGATCACTGCTCTGTTCTCATAATAAGGTGATAGATCTTTATACTTATTGATATAGTCTTTGGATTGTACGGCTTTAACCAATAATTGCAAAGTGGCAGAATCAGCTTTTGTCCAGGCAAGATTATAACGCTGTACAAAACCAAGGGTATTAGCTGCCACACAGAGATCATAAAATACTGGAAAGTTTTTCCCAAACCAGGTTGAATAGGCGGGGATGGATTTATATTCTTCTGGACAACCAACAACCTTATCCGCCGGATAAGCTGAATATTGTTGCATGATCGTATGGATTCTTGCAGCATTGGTACTGTCTGTATGCTGCGCCAACAAACACCAAACGGTATCATCAAAATCATCGGGGACATACCAGCTTTTGCCAAAAAAGAAGGGTACCCACCAATTATAGGGAAATTTCGGATCAATATCCTGTCGCCAAAAATTATAGGTGCCGCGGCCTTTTTTGTTTTCAAATTTTTTGAATACATCCTTAGCGCGAAACTGGATGCTATCTAATATTATTTTTTGTGAGGTAGTTAATTTGCTGCGAACAGATTCTAGGGTATTTAGTACAATGATAAAGGAAGTGTTATTATCTTTTATGCGTTCTGAATAACCCATATGATACTTATCGGTGTATGCCGGGAATGATCCCTTGATAAAAAATGGGTCATCTTTTATTTGATGCTGCACTATTCTTTTCAATAGTTGACTAATCAAAGCAGTATCAACTGTTGCAAAACTAGTTTTAAAGGTTAAGAGAAATATGGTACAAATAAGTAGAGGTCTCAAAATAGTAAATTGATTTACGTTTTAATTTGTTCCATTACTAAAATGAATATCATTGATCCATTTTATAGAAGTGTCATAGGTAAATTTAGTACAAAACAGTAGATTAGAGATTTTAGCCATATCCACAATGAGTGCTTTTCTTTCAACAGCTTTAATATTTGCTATTTCGGGTTGATCTCCCTGGATAGTTGAAAGCTGATGAAGTGCGATCCAGCCAACTGAACAAATACTAGCTATAGAAAAAACCATTTGCTCTTTGCTCTTATAAGGAAAAGGTAATTCTGCAATCAAATTTTTCATGATTTCCATCTGTTCTTCAAAAAAAGCAGTCAGCACCTGTACATCTTTGATCCTTATTGGCAAAGTGTCTTGTCCAACTTGAAGATCGTCAAAAATATCCAACAGATCGTCTGTAAGCTGAAAAAGTACGCCTAATTGTCTCCAGCATTTCTGTTCAATTTCTGACGCATCAAAGTCTAAATAAAAATGACATAACAGCGTTGAAGATCCTCCCTTTGTGAAAGTAATATGCTTCAGTTCTTCTTCAGATAAAAAAGAATTGAATTGATTGGCAGAATCTTTTTGCACTTGAAATAATTCTGTAACAATTGAATGATAAAGGTTCTTATTCTTTACATATGCTCTTAGTTTTAGATGGGCATGTAAAAAGATCTTTTCCTCGATTCTTTTAGGTTGATATTCCTCAGGGTGAAAAGAGATTTGGTATAAATCATCTGAGGATAGCTCTTTTTTATCAGTGAAGTCGTCAAAAATTGCGCTACACAAAAAATATAACAACAGTCTTTCTCTTTCTCCCAAATTAGAAGTTCGGTTTCTCAGCCTTGTAAAAGCATTACTTGCCAATGGAATAAATCCACCAAAACTCACCACGGTTCTTTTAACAACAGACGAATTCAACTTGGCACCGAAGTCACGTTCTAATTTTTGAATATACTGCTCAGCCCATTTCTTCTCTAAACTGCCCGTCAAGATCACATTTGAGACTCCAAAATATACTACTTTAAAAAAAAGTATGGCTTTTGTAAAAAGGTTTATTTGAGTTGTATTATTCATTGAAAATGTACAAAATAAAGTGTCGTAAATATAATGTATTTAAAAAGAGTGGATTATGACATTTCTAGATTAAATTAGAGTAATTGAGCATACCGATAAATGTGCCTATAAAACAAAATCATACTACACGGTTTAAGCTTACGCTTTTTCTACCCCTTTTTCTAGTCTTAGGGATTATTATGCTTGTTTATAATACTGTTTGTATTGAAGGAGGTAAATTATCAAAACCTGTTTCATTAAAAATATTTCTAGACGATTGGATACCATTTAATTTTTACATCATATTCCCCTATGTCATCTGCTTAGGTTTTGTTCTTTTGGCAGGGGTCTTTTTTGCTTTTAACAGAAAAATCAGTGTCATTCAGATCATTTCATTTTACTGCTCTGTGATTCTGATGTATTTTCTTACTTACATTATCTATTTAATTTTTCCAACAACTGCACAAGATGTAATGATTTCATCTTTTAATCCCTCAGTATTGAACTGGGGAATGTACCGGGTGATAAAAGGTTTATATGGTTTAAGTACGCCACTTGGTGATTTTCCGAGCCTGCATGTTGCCCCAATGGTTTTCATGTCATTCTTCTTATATAAAAATTGGCGGACCTTTTTTTGGCGCTTTTTTCCTATTGCATTTTTGGGGGCTACTGGAACTGTATTATTAAAGTTTCATGTTTTTTTGGGATTCTTCGGAGGGGTATTAATGGGGATTTTTGGATATTTTATTTTGTATGAAAAGTTTGTATATAAAATGGTTTCAAAGGGTTTAGATACATAAATGAAAATTGATTGTATGCTTTGATCAGAATTTAAATTTCTAATTAAAAATGCTAAGCAAACCAAAAATAGTGATTACTGGTGCAGCAGGTTTTTTAGGAGGGAGAACAGCTAAATTTTTAGCTTCCTATTTTCCGAATTATCAGATCATAGCTACATCCAGAAGAAGTGATAGAGCATATGAGTTGAATAAACATAGTTGTATATTCTTAGCAGGAGATTTATGTAATACCGATTTCTGTGAAGCACTAACCGAACATGCTGAAATAGTTATTCATTGTGCAGCCCTATCTTCTCCATTTGGTAAGTATGATTCTTTTTATCAATCTAATTTTATAGCTACTCAAAGTTTAATAAATGAAAGTCTTAAAAACGGGGTCAAAAAATTTATTTTTATCTCAACCCCTAGTATTTATTTTACTTATTCAGATAGATTTAATGTAAGCGAAGCTGAGGAGTTGCCAAAAAAGATGGTAAATCATTATGCCCAGACCAAATTACTTGCTGAAAAATTAGTTTTACAAAAAAACAATTCGGGCTTTGATACAATCGCACTGAGACCCCGTGCAATTATTGGAGCTGAAGACACCGTCATATTCCCTAGAGTTTTAGAGGCCTACAATAAAGGAAAATTAAAAATTGTGGGCGATGGCAAAAATATCTGTGACTTTACCTGTGTACGCAATGTAATTGAAGCAATTATATGTGCTATACATGCACCCAAAATAGCTTATGGTGAAGCATACAATATAACAGATGGTGAAGCAGTTAAATTTTGGGATGCGTTAACCTATGCTCTAACTGCTTTAAACCTTACTGCTCCAACGAAAAGAGTTCCAAAAAAATTAGCTCTTTTTGTTGCAAGTCTTTTGGAGCTAAAAGCAAAATTAATGAGCGATACAAATGAACCTCCTCTAACTAAGTATGGTGTGGGCATCTTAGCTAATAATTTTACTTTGGATATTTCAAAAGCGAAAGAAATTCTTAATTATAAACCTGTGATGAATTCTTTTGAAGGAATTAACGAGTATATTTTATGGTACAAGAATCAAATATAAGTTTGCAGCTTTTTGCATCTGGCTACTGTGAAGCTCATGCGAATATTGTGAATCCTTTAGAGGGTAAGGGTAAAACTAAATTTTATGCTGTATGGGCATTGCTTCAAATTCCAAATCTGGGTTATATACTTTTTGACACCGGTTATAGTAATCAATTTAACAAGGCTACTCAATCATTCCCAGAAAGACTGTATCGATGGGCTACTCCTGTTACGCTTACAGATAATAATACTGCGAAGGCCTTATTGGAAGCGAAGGGTATTCATGCGAATCAAATCAAATACGTGATCATCTCGCATTTTCATGCAGACCATATTGCTGGATTGAACGATTTTACGAATGCGCAATTTATTTGCCATAGAGATGCTTATGAAGAAGTGAAAGAGCTATCTGGATGGAAGGCTGTAAGCAAGGGTATTCTTCACAAACTATTACCTGAGAATTTTAATAGTAAAGTGTTAGTGCTTGATGAGATCGCCGACCATATTGTAGTAAACCAATATGGCATTACAGAATATCAACTTTTTGGAAGGTCAGAGTTTAGATTAATATACCTGCCAGGTCACGCAAAGGGTATGCTAGGATTCATGTATGAAAATGAAAAGCAGGCAATTTTTTATGCCACTGATGCATCATGGAGTTATGAAACATACGCTCGGGGTATTTTACCAAGAAAAGTAGTAAAGTTATTTTTCGATTCTTGGAATGATTTTGTAGAAACCCAAGCTAAAATCAAAGCATTTGAGTTAGCAAATGAACATTATAAGATACTATTCACTCATTGTAAGAAAACCTTAAAGTATATCAACAATGAGATTTAAACTCAAGATAATTTACTATTGGTTACAAATACAATTTGCTCCGAAACTACGATCAAGGGAAGCAATAGAGGCATTTCAAGTTAAAAAAATGAATCGGTTTGCCTTTAAAACACTGATCAAATCGAAATTTTATCAACCCTATTTCATTGGTAATAAATTCAATTGGACTACGGTACCACAAATTTCAAAAACAGAATTTATGGCCGAGTTTAATCAGATAAATACATTGGGTATAGATTTGAATGAAGCCATGAAAGTGGCAATTGATTCAGAAAAGTTGCGCAATTTTAAAAACGACTTAAATGGAGTAACAGTAGGTTTATCTACAGGTACAAGTGGCAAGAGAGGATTATTTTTAGTCTCTGAAAACGAAAAGGCGAATTGGGTTGCATTGGTTATCAGTAGGGTTATCAAACCAAGGTTATTTAGAAAGCAAAAAATTGCTTTTTTTCTAAGAGCAAATAGTAATTTATATTCCTCAGTAGAATCTTCCTTATTTGAGTTTAAATACTTTGACATTTTTAAACCAATTCAAGAATTACTTGAATCCTTAAATCACTATCAACCAAACATACTAGCTTCGCAGCCTTCCATTTTGATGGATATAGCATTGGCACAGAAAAATAGGACTATACATATTTCCCCGATTCAAATTATTTCATTTGCCGAGGTTTTACACAAAAGCGATAAAGACATTATCAGCTCAATTTTCAATACTAAAATAACAGAAGCATACCAATGCACGGAGGGGTTCTTAGGAGCTAGTTGTAAACATGGCACCATGCATTTGAATGAAGATTTTATTCGCGTTGATAAAGAATGGATCGACGAAAATAAGTTCTATCCAATCATTACGGATTTTTCTAGAAGCAGTCAGCCAGTAGTTAAATATAAATTGAACGATGTATTAGAAATAAAAAATGAAGCATGCCCTTGCGGTTCAAAATTATTAGCCATCGAAAAAATAATCGGTCGCGATGATGACATTCTAATTTTTGATGGTATAAAAGTTTACCCCGATTTAATAGCAAGAAAGATAGCATTGCACACTGATAGTTTTCAACTATACACTATTGAGCAAACAGGCTCTAAAGAATTACACATCAACATTGCTTGCAATGAGGCAGATTTTGAAAATAATACCACATTGTTTAAAAACGCACTAAACGATTTGTTTAAAGACTTTGGAATAACTGAAATTGATTACCATTTTGATAATAATATAGCATCTATCAAGGGAAACAAAACACGTAAAATTAAACGTCTAAGCTATGAAAATTAATATTCTGTCGATCGAAAAGCATCTGTCACAAAATAGAATTTCTTCAGAAACATTAGATATGATTGCCAAAGGAACTAAGGGTAGAATTGAAAAAAATACAGGTGTAAAATTTCGACACCGTTTTCCTGATAATACTACTGTTTCAGAAATCGGATCCATTGTTTTAAAAAAAGCATTAGACAAAGCGAATTTACAACCTGCGGATATTGACTTATTAATTTTTGCAGGTGCTTCTTATGACTACCCTGTTCCACATAATTCTGTGATTATTAAATCAAAGATTACTGATGATAGCGTAAATTTTGCTTGCATGGATATTGACACAACATGCCTTAGCTTTTTAAATGCCTTAGATGTTGCGCATCTTTATATTCAAGCGGGAAGATATAAAAGAATAGCAATAGTAAGTGTTGAATTTTCATCGAAAACCTTGAAACCTCATGATGAAAAGGTTTTTGGATTATTTGGTGATGCTTCGGTTGCCCTGATAATAGAAGCTTCTACTACAAAGGGCTATACTTGTTCTTATGTTGATTTCGAAAACTATCCATCAGGAGCTTTATTGGCACATATCCCTATTGGAGGAGTGGTAAACCAAGGGATTCATTCAGATCCGAATGATATCGGGTATTGCTTCAAAATGGATGGAAAAAAATTAATCCGATTAACCTTAGAACATTTGGACCCATTTGTTGAAAAAATTGAGCAACAAACTAAATGCAAGCTTAAAGATTTCAATTGCATCATTACGCATCAGACTAGTAAGTTTGGAAATGAATACTTTTTGAAGAATTTTAATTTAAAAAGAGACAATGTGATCGAAACATTGGCGATTTATGGCAATTGCATTTCTGTATCAATCCCACTTGGATTAGAGATGTTATTAAATAATAATGCTGATTTAACTAATAAAAAATTATTGATCCTTGGTACTGCCGCTGGTTTAAGTTTAGGAGCAATGGTGTTAGAATTTAATTAAGGGGTAATTGAGTGTTGCAGAAATTAAGTTTTTTTATTAAAATGAGTTATTTTGTACCTGATTAAATAGATGTACTAATTTTGAACACTTTTTATTTATTAAATTCTCATTTTATGAAATCTCTTAAATTATTGATAGCCGTCCTATTTGTATTTGCAGTTTTAAATGTTACAGCACAATCAAATGCAACTTTACAACCCGTTCTTAATTCATATGTTGCACTAAAAGATGCCCTTGTAAAAACGGATGCTGCAAATGCTTCTTTGCAGGCAAAAGACCTTTTAACAGCCATTGAAGCTGTAAAATCAAATGAATTAAGCAATGAAGCAAATGAGGCATGGGCGAAATCGTTGAAAGATTTAAAAGAAGATGCAGAACATATTTCCGAAACAAAAGAGATCTCTCATCAAAGAGACCATTTTATGTCTCTTTCAAAAAACATGTATCAAGTTATCAAAGTCTCAAAAATGAGTATGCCTGTATATTACCAGTATTGCCCAATGGCAAATAAAGGAAAAGGGGCTAATTGGTTAAGCTTTGAAAACAAAGTTAAAAATCCCTATTATGGCAATCAGATGCTTACCTGTGGCAAAGTGGTAGAAACCATACAATAATAAATCAAGGACCAATAGATGACATTTAATATCGTACGATTCTTCATAATTACCATTGCTTTAAATTCGCTTTTATTTGATTTGAGTGCACAAAAAGTGGTTCGCTATGATTTGTATATAAGAGATACGATCGTTAATTATACTGGAAAAGAAAAAAGAGCAATAGCTGTAAATGGGCAGATCCCAATGCCCACTTTAACCTTTACACAAGGAGATACTGCTGAAATTTATGTACACAATGAATTGAAGGAATCAACTTCCTTACATTGGCATGGTTTGTTCTTACCGAATAAAGAAGATGGTGTGCCTTATTTAACTCAAATGCCAATTGAGCCAAATACAACTCATGTATATCGTTTCCCGATAGTTCAAAATGGAACACACTGGTATCATAGTCATTCTGGTTTGCAAGAACAAATTGGCATGTATGGTTCAATGATCTTAAATAAAAGAAGCGATGATGTAACTTTTAGAAAGGGCATTGATGATCTTCCAACAATACCTTTAATTCTTAGTGAATGGACAGATTACAATCCTAATAATGTACATAGGATGTTACATAATGCCACAGATTGGTTTGCCATTAAGAAAGGATCAACTCAGAGCTATGCAGAAGCAATCAAAGAAAATCATTTTGGAACGAAGGTGAAAAATGATTTTAAGAGAATGCTGGCAATGGATGTTAGTGATGTGTATTATGACAAATTTTTAATGAATGGCGAACCTGAAAGTCAATTAGCTCAGTTTAAAGCTGGTGACAAGGTAAGATTGAGAATTTCAAACGGCGGTGCCTCTACATATTTTTGGCTAAATTATGGTGGAGGTAAATTTCAGGTTGTTGCAAATGATGGAAACGATGTGGAGCCAATTGAAGTTGACAGATTAATCATTGCAGTTTCAGAAACCTATGATATCGTGGTAACGGTTCCTGAAAAAAATAAGTCGTTCGCGTTACAGGCTACTTCAGAAGATCGGATCAATCATGCATTATTATTTTTAGGTGAAGGGGTAAAGCAACCTATGGCTCCCTTAGCGAGATTGAAATATTTTGAAGGGATGAAGATGATGAACAATATGATGAAAATGAATGGGGACTTGGATGATATGGGGATGGCCATGAGTTTAAATCAAATGGATATGAATGTGGTAATGTATCCTGAAATCACTGGTTCCTCTAAATCTAAGAAGATTAGCAAGGAAGGAAATCAATATAATAGTAATGAGCTATCAGACATCACCACACTAAATTATGCGATGCTAAAATCGCCCTATAAAACCTCATTACCAAAGAGTGCGCCTGTCAAAGAATTGAAATTTGAGCTAACGGGCAATATGAATCGCTATGTATGGAGCATGGATAATAAAGTAGTTTCAGAAGCTGATAGAATATTAATTAAGAAGGGAGAAAATGTTAGGATGATCATTTACAATGGATCAATGATGAGGCATCCTATGCATTTACACGGGCATGATTTTAGAGTCTTGAATGGTCAGGGAGAAAATGCGCCACTGAAAAATATTATTGACATTATGCCAATGGAAACTGATACCCTAGAGTTTCATGCTAACATGGAAGGTGATTGGTTTTTTCATTGCCATATATTATACCATATGATGAGTGGAATGGGTAGGGTTTTTACCTACCAAAATCAAGCTCCAAATCCACTAATACCAAATCCAAAATTGGCACAAAGAAAACTATATGGAGAAGATCGCAAATTTCATGCGATGGCCGAAAACGATTTTGCCACGAATGGCAATGATGGTAGGTTCATGTTCCAGAACACAAGATGGAGTATTAGTACTGAATGGAGATTGGGATACAATGATATGCATGGGTATGAAACAGAAACACATATTGGAAGGTATCTAGGTAAGATGCAATGGTTAATGCCCTTTATTGGTTTTGATTGGCGCTATCGGAAAATGGATATGGGCGAAGAAGAAAAGAATATGTTTGGTCAAGTAAATACAAAAGATGAAAGAAGACAAATAAGCATTGGGGTGGCGTATGTTTTACCGATGCTCGTAACTTTCCAAACAGAACTGTATCAAGATGGTAATTTGAGAATGCAACTCATGCGTGAAGGAATTCCCATTTCAAAGAGGATCAGGGCTGATTTTATGGTTAATACCGATAAAGAATATATGGTTGGTGCGATGTATATTGTAAATAAAAACATGGCCATCAGATCCCATTATGATAGTGATATGGGATTGGGAGTTGGTATATATTTCAATTATTAATTTAAATTTTTATGATGAAGCATTTAGTAGCATTTATTTTGACGATGTTTTTTTTGACAACTTCTTTTGCGCAAAATGGAGCAAAAAAGAAACTTGAATTTGATAAGACTAAACCAAGTTACGAGGTAGAAGCAACCTGTGGAAACTGCATGTATAAAATGGAAGGAAAGGGTTGTAACCTAGCCATTAAGTTTAAAGGAAAAAACTATTTTGTGGATGGCACCAATATTGATGACCATGGTGATGCACATGACAAGGAAGGATTTTGTAATGCCATCAAGAAAGCAAAAGTACAAGGCTCGATTGTTGGTGATCGGTTCCTAGTGACTTATTTTGAGTTAATAAAAATTGAATAGGCCTCTACCCAACTTGGTTTTGTACGACATCTAATTTAAACGTGGTGACTTCCCATTTACAACAATAATCTGTTGTTCAAAATGTTCTGTTCCTGCGGTTGCGATTAAAGTGTACTTCCCAGCATTTATGTAATCATTATTATGTATATAGTAAGGCTCATCACTTTCTTTTTTATGTAGGATCAAATTCCAACGATAATCATTAAAACCAGACAAGCCATTGATGGTGTCCTTCCAAATTTCCTTATTTGATTGATTGAGTATAGAAAGTGTAATTCGTTGTGCTTGATCAATCCAAAATGGAAATGTAATTTTTTCAAAACTTTGACCTAAAGGTTCACCACCATTGGAATTAAACCAAGGTCTCCTTAAAGTATCTATTTCAAAAAATCGATTCTTAGCATTAAGGACTTGTGTACTCACAACTGTCTGAATTGGCTTTAGGTTCATTTTAAATATTCCTCTACCATGTGTAGCAACTACTAAATCCATGGTTGGTAAATTAATTTCCAAATCTGCAATAGCTGTTTGTGGCAAATTGCCTCCAAACAGAGACCAGCTCATACCTCTATTGATAGAAATAAATACGCCACGTAAACCACCAGCATATAAAATATTTTCGTTTGTCGGATCTTCCTTAATCACATTGAAAGGTTCATCGGGAAGTCCATTAGAAATACTTTTCCAATTTGCTCCATAGTTTTCTGAAACATATATATAGCTATGCAAATCGTCATAGTTAATGCCTGTCATACTTACATAAACCCTTGAAGTATTAAATTTTGAAGCACAAATACTTCGGATGTAATTATTAGCTAAGCCAGAAGAAAATTCTTCCCAATTAAGGCCATCGTTTTTCGAAACCCAAAATGCTCCTTTGTCTGTACCAACATATAGCAAGCCTTTTTTAACGGGAGATTCAACCAATGCTCCAGCAGCATTTGACTTTTTATCTTTAATGGATGAATTAGTAATATTTGGGCTAATCACTTTCCAAGTGTCACCACGATCGATCGTTTTAAAAATATAATTGCCGCCATGATAGAGTGTTGTATTTTGGAAAGGCGATATAAAATATGGTGTGATATAATTAAAACTCAGCGTATCATGAATCGATTTGGGTAATTCTGGTTTTATAGAGAATTTTTTATCTTTTGTTCTATCTACTCTTACTGCTTCTCCATACTGTTGACTATAATAAACAATATTTTTATCAATCGGATCAACCTGTGATACGCAACCATCGCCCCCATCCCATGGATCAATCCAAAGATATTTCCAAGGATCATTGAAATTGGTATTCAATTCTTTTGCAGGGCCATATACTGTTGCATCATCTTGTGTACCTCCATAAATAGTATAGCTAGAAGAATCAATAGTAATATCATAAAATTCACCAGTTGGAATATTATTATAGTGCATCCAGGATAAGCCTTTATCTAGGCTAACATATAATCCTCCATCATTGCCCAAAGCCAGATGTTTAGGGTTATTAGGATTGATCCATAATTCAGATTGGTCTAAGTGCAAACCTTGTGCAACGCTTGGTGTCATATGATTCACCTTGCCTCCAATGAATGAAAATGTTTTTCCTCCATCCATACTATGTGCCAATCTGATGCCTAAACAAAATACTTCTTCATCGTCTTTTGGATTTACATACACATTGGTAAAATACCAACCGTACAATGAAAATATTTTAAATGGACCGGCATGTGTTTTCGTCCAAGTAAGACCACCATCAATTGTTTTATAAAGTTCTGCAGCTTGATCTTTTGGATTATTAAGATTATCAACTAATACATAGGCCTTGTCTGGATTAGTAAAAGAAACAGAAACACTAATTCTTCCCAGGTTTGGTCCGCTTGGCAACCCGGTTTTACATTGCACCCAAGTTTTACCTTCATCACTACTTTTATATACACCACTATTTTCACCACTAATGCCAGGATAAACTTCCCATAGTGTGGTATACATTATTTGAGGATTGGAAGGAGAAATAATGATATCATTCCCACCAGTCATATCGTTTTTATATAAAACCTGTGTCCATGTTTTTCCTCCATCACTAGTTCGAAATAAGCCTCTATTTTTATTCTTGGTCCATAAGTGCCCAATCACAGAAACTAAAACAATGTTCGGGTCTTTAGGATGAACTGCTATCTCTGCGATCGACCATGAATCATCTAATCCAATATGTTGCCAAGTTTTTCCAGCATCGCTAGAACGATACATGCCAGTACCCGGAAGCGTAAAATTTCTAGGTTTTTTAAGATGTTCTCCAGTACCGATGTAGAGAATATTTGAATTAGAAGGCGCAATTGCAAAATCACCAATACTATAACTTGCTTGACCCTCAAAAATAGAATTCCAATTGAGGCCATTATCAATGGTCTTCCAAAGTCCGCCAGACCCGTACCCCACATACATGGTTCCGGGATTAGCTGTATCTACTTGAACAACATCTGCCCTGGCACTATTAACGGTAGGTCCGAGTGGGATCCAATTCGAATTGAATTTGGTCTTATCCTTCATCCTTTTATAAGTTTGATAAGAACTGATTAAAGGGGAAGGCGTTTGCTGAGCAATCGCATTCATGATGAAAGAGAAACAAATAGTTAGCGTTAATATGAATTTTGGCATGGTTAAATTTGAGTGTGTTTCTTTATTTTAAATGTAACTAGTTTTCTCTTATCTTATATATTCAAATTAATCTATGAAGCATTTCGTTTTTTTAGTTGCCTGTTTTATGCTGTTCTCAAAAAATATAGATGCTCAGAAGTCTGTTGCTGCAGCCAATCATTTTATTACCCTTTTGAGTAACCAGCAAAAGATGGAAACAGTATTTCCATTTGATAGTGATGAAAGATATAATTATCATTTTGTGCCCATTGAAAGGAAGGGAATCACTTTTAATGAAATGAATGAACTTCAGAGAGTGGCAGCTTTTGATCTATTAAAAACATGTTTGGGAGATGAAGCATTTATGAAAACAAAAGAGATCATGCAATTGGATCAAGTCTTGAAAGTACTTGAAATGCGAAAGGATGAAGATCATTTTAGAGATCCAGCAAATTATCATATCACTATATTCGGAATTCCTTCTGCAAAAACAATTTGGGGATGGCGTTTTGAGGGTCATCATATTTCTTTTAATTTTTCTTTTTCTAAACAAACACTCATATCAGGAACACCAGGATTTATGGGATCTAATCCGGGAATAGTGCTAAGTGGTTCACAGAAGGGGAAGCAAGTATTGAAAGACGAAACCGAAAGTGGTTTTAAATTATTGCGTTCTTTAAATGAAACACAATTAACAAAAACAATCATAGATTCGATTGCCTATAAAGACATTCTCAGTTTTGACAAACGGGTTTTGATGTTAAAGAGTCCGGAGGGAATTCGTTATACAGAACTTACAAAAGAACAGCAACAATTGATGTTACAGTTGATTAGTGTATACGTGCATCGCTATACCCAATTATTTGCAGAAGATATGTTGAAAGACATACAAGCAAGTGGTTTAGAGAATCTTTGGTTTGCATGGGCAGGTGATCGGAATTCGATGATGGGAAAGGGAACATATTACCGCGTTCAAGGGCCCACCATTTTAATAGAATATGATAACACTCAGAATAATGCCAATCATGTACATTCTGTGATTCGTGACCTCAAACACGATTTTGGCGGCGACGAATTGCTCGAACACTATAAGTCAGCGCATGCTCATTAAAAGTTTCCCCTATTTATATCAATTTGAATCAGTGGTATTTAATTTAAAATGATAATTAAATATGATTATCTATTAAATACAAAGAAACACTGACTGTCTCGTCGTAAAATAGCTTGTCAAAAAACTATTCAGAATGACAGTAAAATTGCAAAATTTGGAAATTTTATCATTTTCATTCCTATTATGGGATAATTATTTAAATAAAATAATCTTAACTTCTTGTTTTTCATATAGTTATGTTTTTGGCAGCTGTTTTGCTTTATGTATCAATGTGTTGAATTGCTTTAAAAAGAAATAATAGATTAATCAACGCATCAAATTGGGAATATGAAGAAACAATTAAGCATCTTAGATGGAATGAGGGGGGTAGCAGCTATTATGGTGGTCTATTTTCACCTTTTACAAGCCTATTTTCCAGCTAGTTCTGAGAACCCCTTGCATCATTCTTTTTTGGCTGTTGACTTCTTTTTCTTAATGTCAGGTTTTGTCATTGGCTACGCCTATGATAGCAGAATAGACAATATGACTGTTGGCCAATTCATGAAAGTAAGGCTAATTAGACTGCATCCACTTGTTTTACTTGGACTTGTATTTGGCATATTGGGGTACCTACTTGATCCATTTGTTGGAAACAGCCAATCAATTAGTGTATCCACGGCTATACTTACTTTTGTCCTTAGTTTTATGATGCTTCCCACCCCTGCTTTACCCAATAGATCAGGTGAAACATTTTCATTAAATGGTGCATCATGGTCTTTGTTTCAGGAATATTTGGTGAATATTCTATATGTCATGATGGGCAAAAAAATAAGCAATAAAGCTTTAATGGTATTGGTAGGAATATCCTCCCTTGGTATATTGTTTGTAGCCCAAAAATTTGGTAGCCTTCACCTTGGCTGGGGCTGGTCACATATTTGGGTTGCACCAATTAGAGTAGTATTTCCGTTTTTTACAGGATTGTTGTTATTCCGAATGAATTGGAAAATAAAGATTAAAAATGCTTTCCCAATATTAACCTTTCTATTAATAGTCATATTCTTTTTGCCAAACCAAAGAATGAATGGCTTGTACGAAGCGCTTTGCATTTTAATTATTTTTCCCTTAATGATAGCCATAGCTGCAGGAAGTGATGTATCCAAAAAATCAGACCTGGTTTGTAAATACATAGGTCAAATATCCTATCCGATTTATATTCTACACTATCCTTTTATTGAACTGTATTCGCATTGGGTTAAATCTTATAAACCAGGTTTTGCATTAGCTGCAGTTTCAATTTTATGTCTTTCTGTGTTTTTCTTATTGCTAGCCATTCTAGCCAATAAACACTATGATGAACCTGTTAGAAAATGGTTAACTACTTGGACAAAGGGAATAAAATTCAAAATTCAACTAGCCTTGAAACTTGTTTAGTTTGTCATAAGTGGATAACAATTAAACACAAATACGATGAATAAAGTACAAGTAATATTAACCCTTGACATGGAAAATCTTCCAAGTAATTTTGCTGAAATATTAAAACAAGAACAAGAGGTAGTGGGTGGCTGGAAAGCACAAGGATTTTTAGAGCATTTGTTTTTGAGACAAAACAAAAATGGTGCAGTCTTAATATTTAAGGATCTGAATGAAGAGCAGGTTAAAGATTTAATGGAAACACTTCCATTCTATAAAATAAAAAAGAGTGTTGAATATTTAAACTTGATAAAACAATTTTGATATCTAATCAAGTAAAATATACTGGCACACAGCTACACATGTATAAATCTTCCTAAACTATCTTTGTTTAGGAAGACTTAAATGCCACAGGATGATGTGTTTTTTTATGCTGTCCGCAAAACAACTTTGTGTACATCCTTAAGAGTGAAATTTCAATAAATAGTAGACTAAGGGCAGTAAATCCTATTTGCAGATACTGATGGCTTTCTATATAAGTCAATAATAGATCCAACCCAATATATAAGGGCGAAATCGGAAAACCAACAAGTCCAAGGCAACATATTTGCCTCTGTTTCCTTTGAAGGGGTCTTTCCATCAGACTTAATAATGGCCTGGCCAGCACAGCTAGGGCAAACAATTAGAATAACGCTCATGAAATCATGGAGTTGTTTTTCATAGCCGTCCTTTGTGCGTAAAGTACTCATGCAATTTTACAAAAAAAGAAAATGGATATAGATTTACTTGGCCTTCTCAACAGAATCCAATTTAAAAAGATCAACAGGCTTTTTGCTTAGCTTCTCAGTAAAGAAGAAAGAAACTAGAAGTACAAGCACAGTAAATACAATTACCACCAAAAACTGATTTTTAGAGATTTTCTGAATGTTCTGTTTTGCTTTAATATCACAAATTTCTCCAGGGCAATATTGTGCTTCTTCTTTATTAAAGATTTTATACAATTTACAACCCAAACAAATGCCAAAAGCTGTTTCAAAAAACATCAAAATCAAACAGATCAAACAAACAATTCCGGTGATAATACTATAGGTGTTCATCAATACCATTAATACAAACATCGTGGCAGATAAAATCAATCCAATATACCAAGCATATTTCTTTTGAATAGCACCTACATATTCAGGATTTTGATTGCTTACAAAAAACCTACCCAGAATTAATACCGAAGAAAATTTTGGATTAACAAAGACACGAATACTAAAATCAAAAAGAAAAATGGATATCACATATTTAATTGGCACAAAATTTCCTTTAAATATGATGAGCATCAAAGAGATAAAAGTGGCCAAGAACATGATACCAGCTGCAGCACGAATTTCTCTTTCGTTCAAGACCAGGATCTTGTATCCCTCAACCTCTTCCCCAAATCCAATAATTTTACGCATCATTTAAAAGTTTAATGCTTTAAAGATAAGTGTCAAAACTTTTTAGCCACTCGAACTTTATTTAAATGGTAAGAAAATTGAAAAGATGACAATTATTACCAAAATTGGATTTGGACTTAATAAATTTGCATACGTTTAAGACAATTGAAATTTTTTGAATAAATTGTAACTATAAGATGTTACAAATAGTCCTTAATCAATTCTTTAATTTCCTTATCAGATAAATTATCGACTTCTCCTTTGCTATAAATAGAAAATAGTAGAACGGTGGTTGCTGTAACTTTTACAAAAGATAGAACTCTAGCACCGCCAGATTTACCTTTATTTTTAGATGCGATAGCTAAACGGATTTTGTAAATATCGTTACCTAGCGGAGTTCCAGTAGTTGGGTTTTCTTCAAGTTCCGTAAACAGAACAGTCAGTTCAGTTTTAAGAGAAGGATATTTTTTAATGAGCCTTTTAGCTTCCTTTTTAAAGTTGTATGAAAGCTCAATTTTATAACTCATTCAAAAAATCTTTAGCAGATGTGGTTTTAAGTTTCCCTTTTTTGAAAAGTTGCATTTCAGCTAATCCAGCCTTAATATTGTCCAAAACAATTTCTTTGGCAGGCTCTTCATCCATTTCTATTTTTTTAACGTAATGCAAGTTTCTAGCCAATTCTACAAAGTGGTTATATTCCTTATCTGTGGTATATACCGTTACTTGTCTCATATTATTTAGCGGTTTGTAAATTTTAATAAAATTACCCCTTTTTTAGCTTCATAAAAACACAATCATCTACCTCCATTTTCTACCTAAAAACTCTAAACTTGGCGTGTTCCTCCCTAAAATAAAAAATCACCTACATTTTTTGAACGTAAGTGATTGATTATATGTGTGTTACAAAGTGGGCCCAACAGGGGAGATTTTTTCTTTCTGTTTTTTGCTGATTTTTTAGATAATTTATTGTTTGGATGTTGTTTAATTAGAGCGCCTTGAAATAAATGACGTTTTACTTGTAAAATTCTTAAATTTTAAGAAAGCTTCGCAGACAACTCTAGAGACAACCCTCTAGCAACCTAAAAAATCAACATCATGGTAATGCCACTATTTAATTTCTATCTAAAAGATATACACTCGACTGTGCCTACTAGCGTTTATATGCAATCTAAATACAACTGTTATGAGCGCCTAATGCTTACTACCGGTGAGAAGATTTTACCTGCTCATTGGGATTTTACTAAGAAAAGAGCTGTTTCTAAGTTCAATAGGCTAGAATATCCAGCTATAAACGATTGGCTCGATAAAATGGAGATGGCAGGCAAAGACTATTTCAGAACTTGTAAGTTTCAAGGGTACATCCCAAATGCAGCTGAATTAAAGGCACATTTGGAGCAGAAATTCAATTTAAACCCCAAACCAATAGTTGTGGTTCCAGAACCAGTTCGTATTACCCTACTTGGTTTTTTGAATAGATTCATTGAAACAGAAGTAAATAACAAGGCAGAAGCAACAATTTTCACCTATAAGACTTGTAGAAGGCATTTAATTGGCTTTTCAAAGTACTTAGGTAAAAAGGATTTTTATTTTGAGGAGATCAACGAAGACTTTTACAATGGTTTTATCCAATACCTAAACAGTCAAAATTTTGCGAAAAATACAGTTGGCAAGCAAATTAAAGTGCTTAAGACCATTTTAAATGCTAGTGCTGATAGAGGCATAAACACCAACCTATTTTTCAAATCGAAGATTTTCAAAAAGCCTTTGGAAGACGTAGACAAGATATACCTATCAGAGAAGGAGATCCAGGATATCTATAAAGTTGACTTAACAAGTGAAGGAAAGAGTTACCAGGCTGTAAGAGATTTGTTCATAATTGCTTGTTATACAGGTTTTCGCTTCAGCGACTTCTCTACCCTTACCAAAGAACACATTTCAGAGCACTTTATTACGAAGACAACTATGAAGACCAGAGCTAAGGTGGTTATTCCAATTCATCCTATCGTAAGAGAGATTCTAGCAAAATACGATAACGAGATTCCGAGATCCTATACCAATGCTTATGTTAATGGGCACTTGAAGGAAATAGCCAAGAAGGCCAAAATAAATGGTGATGTTGAGATTATTAAGACGATTGCAGGTAAGACCGCAAGAAATATCTACAAGAAATGGGAGCTGGTCTCAACGCACGCAGGAAGGAGGTCGTTTGCAACTAATTCCTATTTAGCAGGGGTACCTGCAATTAGTATTATGAAACTTACAAGTCATAAAAGTGAAGCTGTTTTCCTAAAATACATTTGCGTCAGTGAGCTTGAGAATGCTGAGTTAATTCAAGGGCATGAATTCTTTAATCCTCAGACATTTAATTCAATCATAAAAAATTAAAATTATAAAAAATTGAAAATATTATTTAGTACTTTTTTGCCACAAAATAATAGGTAAGCAGAAAAATAGGGCAAATAATGAAAAAATTAATCCACCAATTGTTCCTATAGAAAATGAAAACCAAAATACTTCAGTTTGCCCTTCAATTAAAAAAGGTATTAAACCACAACAAGCTGCAATTGAAGTTAAAAGAATAGTTCTTCCCCGATTAATAATAACATATTTTAATTTGTTATTATTTGTCAAATTTGTAATTCTATTGTAATCATTGATTAAAAATATTGAAGCATTTGTTACTAAGCCACTAACCATAATAAAAGATGCATAGCCCCCTTGATCAAAAATATAATCGCTCACTGAAAAAATAGTGAAAATACCAATAAAAGAAATTGGAATCATACTCACGACAATTAAAGGGTATTTTAAATTTTCAAATAATATTGCTGTTATACAAAATATTATAGAAATAAAAAGACCAATTAATATAAACCTACTCTGTTGATTTTGGCCTTTAAAATTAGCATTTCCCATTTCAGCTGTAAACCCAATTGGCAGTGAAGATTTCAATGTTTCTAAATTTTCTGATATAAATAATTCTCCAAAATGTTGTGTCCCTAAATATTCACATCCTAATATTCTAACATATTGTCTTTCATCTTTTCGAATATTACTTATTGGCTTATCGATTTCAATTTTACCAAACTGTTTGATCTGAGTAGCTTGCAATTTGGATAATGAAAATGTACTATTCAAAAGATCATTTACTGAAAATTCTAAAGAGTGTATTTCTGTAAGGTAAATAGGAGTTATTTTGTTTTTAAAAATAAAAATTCCAGACGGTCTCGTAGGTTTAGTTACAATCTCTAAACTATTAAATAATGATTCATCTGTAATATTTTGAAATATTTCAGCCTTATTGTTTGTAGTTAGGATAAACTGTTTTCCTTTGGTTTCCTGATTTTCAAAATTATCGTCAATATTTATATTCTGAATTCTTTTATTTAAACTTATTCTATCTGCAAATAAAATTGCTTGGCTTTTAAGTTTATCATAATTATACCCTTTAAAGACTATATAGAATTTGGGGGTTTCTGCATTTCCTTTATTACCAAATCCTTGTCCTACTCCATAAATATTCCAAATAACCCCGCCAATTTTTTCTGATTCCTTTATTAATTTTTGTTTTAATTTATATGGTAATGAAGTCTTATCATAACCATCTTTAAAACTTATTTCTATATTACCATTTTGCCCGTTAACAACATTTGAAATATAAGTTTCAACTCCTTCAATATTTGAAATGGAGTTTTCTAATTGGATTAATACATTATTCATTTGAGAGGCTGTACTCCCGTAGGGCAAAATGGATTTTACATAAAGTTTTGTTTTCCCTATATTTCTATTTTGAAATAGAGAATTTTCATAAAGGTTTGAAACAAATAGTCTTAATGTGCCTCCAGTAAGGTTATCAATAATGGGTTTAATTTCATCGTTATAATAATCACTACCAATTGTGTTATTGTACCACCTATTATTTTCAATTTTTACTGGAAGTAAGAATATTGGAGTGCCAAAACAAAAGATAAGAAAAAGAAAAAGTATTTTACGGTAGTTTGCAATAAAACTTATTATAATGAAATATAATTCTACGTATTTTTTTGTGAAATAAATTAAATTTTTAGGGGGGGGCTCTTTATATATTTTTCTTTTATACAATTTAAAAAGAAGGTCGTGTAATGCAGGAGTAAGCCAATAAGATACAATTAAGCTTGAAGTCAATCCTAAAATAATGATTAATGAAAAATCATATAGTTTGTTTTTTTCATCATCAGGTAAAAGAAATATTAATGCTAAAGCGAAAATATTAATTAAGATTGCTGAAATGAGAGATTTAAAAATAGTTTTATTCTTATATTGATGATAATAATCTAACATAACTATAGAACTATCTAACATAATTCCAAATGAGATTGCTAAACCAGCTATTGAATATAAGTGAATATTTACTTTACATATATATGAAAATATAAAAGTTATTGCTAATGTTAAAATTAGACTTAAAAAAAGGATAAAAGTATATTTAAAATTTCTGTAAATGATAAATACAAAAATTAGAAGAAAAGAAATTGACAAAAAAGTTCGTTTATAATTTTTATGTAATTCTTTTTCAAGAAATTCTGTGTCATCATATATTAATTGAATTTCGTACCCAGCAGGTAAGTTTTTAGTTAATTTCTTTACTTCTTGTTTTACAATTTTAGCAATTTGAATATTATTTACATTTTCTTTGGCAAATATTGAAAGAGTAATTTGGT
The DNA here is from genome assembly GCA_026391125.1 of Bacteroidota bacterium. Taxonomy (GTDB): domain Bacteria; phylum Bacteroidota; class Bacteroidia; order Chitinophagales; family Chitinophagaceae; genus Sediminibacterium. The sequence continues at coordinate 396 of JAPLEO010000152.1, read as the reverse complement.
TTTTACTATTAATTCTTAGATAGCTATATTTTTCTTGCTCGGAAATATAAATTTTTGCAAAATCTTTTAATGAAAAAGAAACATTATTGATATACATTTTGTAATTCTCAATTTCATTAAGATCTACGTTTCTGGAACGTTTATTTATAATATATTGATAACCATCACTAGAGTGATAAAACCCAGGAGAAAATTCTGAAATCCTAGCTTCTAGTTCTAGAATAATAAGATGTGGATCAATATTCAGACTAGTGCATTTCTTTTTATCAAACTGAATCGTCATTTGAAGGTTTTCAACTCCTGAAATTTTCAAATCTTGTATACCATTAATTGTAGATAGGTTTTTATTTATATATTCATCTGCAATATCTTTAATTTGAAATGGCTGTTGCAAAG